>CAYVPM010000413.1:0-4300 GCA_964453475.1 uncultured Saprospiraceae bacterium
GACTTCGTTGCATCAGCCGACCTTCAAGCGGCACTGCGCATGGTTGTAAAAGGGGAAACGGGTACCATTGACGGCACCTGTCAGAACAGCATCGTCAGCACCGACAAAATAGTGGCTTACGTGTACAAAAAAGGCCAGTTCAACCGTAGCGTAGAAGTACAGTCAGAAAACGGTGTTTCTTTTAAAAATGCCGTTTCAAGTTCGACAGCTGATAACAATGGGGAGTTTAAAGTTTCTTTCCTGGAGCGCGGTGATTATGAAATCCATTTTGCCGCCTACAAAGACTCGAACAACGACGGGAAACTGGAATTTCAGGGAACGCTTATTGTGGACAGCGTGGTCAACCTGGGGAACCTAAGCGTCACCTCAAACACCAACCTTGATCTGAACATTATGGTGATCGGCATTTTGCCATAATTCTTTTGCTTTAGTTTTGCATTTTGGCAGGGCAGCGTGTACGCTGTCCTGCTTTTTTTTGTGCTGCGATAATGCAGTTTGGCAATGACGTAAAAGCCAGGTGTATAAGCCTAAAGTCCCTCTATTTCCCTATACCCCAGTTTTACAGCCGTTCGTCTATGCAAACCGGTTGTTCGCCTTTACCATGCATCCTTCTTGTAACCCCTTTGTCCATGTATGTGTCTTGAATAGACAGGCGCTGCGCCCAACGTGTATTTCCGTTCGTCGGTAAAGTTTGGTTGTTGATATCGCGGAAGTATGCTTTGGTAGGTTCTATGTTTTGCATAATACCTTGTTTGTGCACCTTTGTAATAGGAAAACAAAAACACGAGATGGCCTGCCATCTCCCCTTTCTTCTGTTCAAGACTGAAAAATTAAGCTATGAAATCATTTAAACTGTTAGCAATCATCCTGTTATGTTGTGCTTTTGCCAGGGTGCAGGCACAAAAGATTACCGGTTCTATCCTGACACCTACCGGAAATGCTGCAGAATTTGCCTCTGTGATGTTGTACCAAGCCTCCGATTCTGTGTTGGTAAAAGGCGGTATAACCGACGAGGCTGGAAATTTTGAAATCGAGCAAGTGGCCACAGGTCGTTACTACCTGAACATCCATTTGCTGGGCGAAGGCACGGGCGCCAGTGCAGCATTCGACTACAGCGGTGGCGACAAATTGATCGAGCCTATCAAGCTGAAAGCCGCCAGTAATGAACTGGCACAAGTCACCATTGTGGCACGCAAGCCCCTCATCGAAATCAAGGCCGACAAAACGGTGGTGAATGTGGAGGGCAACATAAACTCCCAGGGCCAAAATGCGCTGGAGCTGCTGCGCAAAGCTCCCGGTGTCACCGTTGACAACAATGACAACATCGCCATAAAAGGCAAAAACGCCGTGCGGTTCCAAATTGACGGCCGCGACGTGCCCCTGGATTCCAAAGAAGTAGCGGATTTGTTGAAAAGCATGCGTGCCGAAGATATTGCCGCCATCGAGTTGATTACCAACCCTTCGGCCAAATACGATGCCAGTGGCAATGCCGGTATCATCAATTTCAGGTCGAAAAAGGACAAATCACTGGGCACCAATGGCTCGATTGGCGGCAACGCTACCTATGGCATCAGCCTGAAAGGCGGCGGCAACCTGTCGTTCAACCACCGCAACAAAACCCTGAACGTGTTCGGAAACTATTCCAACCACTACGGTGATTGGTACAATACCCTGAACCTGCGCCGCGACCAACAAGGCTCGCAGACCGACCCTGATCTGCCCAATTACGACCCAAGCCGACGTTACGACCAAAAAAGCCAGATGAAGGACAATAACAA
Organism: uncultured Saprospiraceae bacterium; assembly: GCA_964453475.1. Lineage (GTDB taxonomy): Bacteria > Bacteroidota > Bacteroidia > Chitinophagales > Saprospiraceae > M3007. Next base: position 1,779 of record CAYVPM010000413.1, read on the forward strand.
CAATCATAACTTCAAGCTTGGGACCGATTTTTTCCTGAACTCCAGGAACACCATCGGCTTTATCGTGGATGGTCGCCATGCGCACGGCCCTTGGGAGAATTCGGCCAGAACCTTGATATCGCCGCTGGCAACCCCCGATCAGGTTGAGTCGATTCTGATTGCCTCCAACCGCCAGCCCCAGGCCCGCGACAATTTTAACTTCAACCTGAACTACCGTTATGCCGACACCACAGGCCGCGAATTGAGCATCGATGCCAACCGGGGCATCTTCCATTCCCGCGCAGATTCGTACCAGCCAAACCGCTACTATGATGCTTCGGAGCAGACCCTTACTTCTGAAAAGATTTACCGCAACAACACGCCTACTGATATAAGCATCACCATTTTGAAAGCCGATTGGGAACAAAAATTGTGGAAAGGGAAATTTGGTGCAGGCTTTAAATTAAACAACGTAGAAACCGACAATACCTTCGATTTTTTCAACGTGCTGGGCGGTGTGCCGCAGATTGACACGGGCAGGAGCAACCATTTTGTGTACCAGGAAATGGTGAATGCCGGTTATGTAAACTACAACGTCCAATTGAAGAAATGGGGCTTCCAGGCAGGCCTGCGTGCCGAGCATACCGATTGGAAAGGCGAGCTGACCAGCCTGAACCCGGAAAATGACGAAATGCCGAGCAACAAATACTTGAGTTGGTTCCCCAGCGCGGCTGTGACCTTTTCCATGAACAAGCAAAACCAGTTCAACCTCACTTACAGCCGCCGCATCGACCGACCCAGCTACCGGGACTTGAACCCCTTTGAAGACAAACTCGACGAATTGACGTTCAAAAAAGGCAACCCTTTCCTGCGCCCTCAATTCACCCATTCCGTGGAGCTTAGCCATACGTTTATGGGCTTTTTGAATACCACAGTCGGGTATAGCCACACGAATGATTTGTTTACCGAATACATTGATACGGCTTCAGCCGGGGTGTCCTTCTTGCGCCAGGGCAATATTGCGTCACAGAACAATTATTCATTAGGTATAAGTTGCCCCATACCCATCGCCAAATGGTGGGAAGGAATGGTCAACTTTTCGGGTGTCATCAGCGCATTTGAGGCCAATTTCCGGCCGGGTTACAGTTACAATGCCTCATTTTCTTCCTTTAATCTTTACAGCGAGCAGACATTCAAGTTGCCCAAAGACTGGTCGTTCCAAATTTCCGGCTGGTACAACTCCCCTTCCATCTGGCAGGCCACTTTCCGCTCCAAAGCCATGGGGTCCTTGGACTTAGGGGTTCGTAAAAAAATCCTGAAAGGTGATGGAACCATTAGCCTCAATGTTGGCGACATCCTCGGGACGGCGGGTTGGCGCAGCGTGAATGACTTCACCCCTGGCCTGTACATGGTTGGGAGTGGAAACTGGGAAAGCCAGAATGTAAAACTGAACTTTAACTACCGTTTTGGCAACAAAAATGTGAAAGGATCGCGCCAGCGCAAAACGGGCACAGAAGATGTAAATTCACGGATAAAATCCGGAAATTAAGAATACGAAAGTTTGATTTGGTTAATCGGAGAAAGGGTCCCACGGCGCAATGCTGTCGGGGCCTTCTCCGTTTTTACACCAGAGCAGCATGCTGAAAACGCTCGCTGCAATTTGCGTATTGGATTTATCTTTACTGCAAAAGAACACAATCCGTCATGCCTGAACTCATAGTATCTGCCCAACCTATATCCAGAAATTTTCGCCTAATATCCCTTGAATCCGCCCTGGACGAGCTCGAAAAGCTCCAAAAAGCAAATCAAATCATCCTTTCCCCAGGCTGGGATCTGCCCCATACGCTCGATCATTGCGCCAGAAGCATCGAACATGCCATGCATGGCTTTCCTGAGGAAAAAAACATTGTTTTTCAAACATTAATCGGTGCCACGGCTTTCCATGTGTTCGACATGATGGGGAAAATGAGCCATAACTTGAAGGAAGAGATTCCCGGCGACAAATACGAACCGCCACTGCCAACCCTGGAAACCGCTATGGAGCGGCTGAAAAAAAGCATCCATACCTTTTTAGCCCATGAGCATGAGCTGCACCCACACTTTGCCTACGGCAACCTGTCAAAAAGCCAGTTCGACCGGGCAAATGCCATGCACATCGCCAACCATTTTGATGCGATGGAGTATTGATTATGAACTTGGATCCCTCACCTGAGACAGTTTATTCGCCTCATTTTGCGGTTGTTTTTCCGCTTCATTCTTAAGCACAATTCGCGCTGCAATTTGCCAGGGAATCACCTGGAGTAAAAGCAATCGGGCTATTTCCGCATAAGCTTGTAATTCCAGCTTTGTGCGCCTGATTGGACTTTAAGTAAATAAATTCCTGGCAACGCCTGGCTCAGGTCAATGGAACTCAACGCTGTGCCCTGACGGTGAAACAACAACCTTCCATCCAGGGCATGTACGGCAATTGAGGTTGCATTAGCGGGCAAAAGGTCGAGACCCTCTATCCAAAACTGGCCATCAGAGGGATTGGGCGATATTGA
>CAYVPM010000414.1:0-4299 GCA_964453475.1 uncultured Saprospiraceae bacterium
TTTCTTTGGCATTGCTACAAAGGTAAAGCCCCGCTGGGGCTTAGGAGACAGCCACACCGCCAAACTTCTGTTTGGCCACTCATGCCAAACAGAAGTTTGGCGGTACGTTACCCCGAAAAATGTCCAGTAGTGTGGGGTATTCCTCCATGCCTGCTTAGCGTATGTCAACAGGCCTGACATTCAGGCTTTAAGCCTTAAAACTTTTATGGTCTTTTTTCGACAAAGCACTGAAAAATAGCGAACCCTAGTTAAAAAGTAGAGATTTTTGCACTCCCACCCAAACCATACCTTCCATTACCATTCACCCATCCAGTTTTGGATGAAAATATTTTAAAAAACATGACCATGCGCCTTTACTCGACGCTATTTATCGTGCTGGGATTCATTTTCTCCGGCTTGTCTGCTCAGAATGCCCCGGACTTTTGGGCTGGTATTTCTCCCGACCAGGTTGTGCTGACGGGCGCCGCCGAGCGCCAGCACGAACCCTTGAAATACAAAGCTTTGACGCTCGACTATGCTTCTATCACCGCCTACCTCAACAGTGCTCCCCGTGAGTTCACGGCAGCGGCGCGGAAAAAAGCCTTTCAAGTGATGCTTCCTTTGGCAGATGGGAAAAAAGAAACCTTTTCAATCGCAAAAGTCGGTGTAATCGATCCCACCTTGGAGGCCCAGCACCCCGAAATTGGCACTTATGCCGGTGAAGCACTGAATACGCCGGGGATGCAGGTGCGCATCACGGTGTCGCCCAGTTGGGGGTTCCAGGCGTTCATTACCCGGGCCGACAAGGGCATTGAATACATTGAGCCGGTAGCCGTAAACCAAAACCAATACTACATGGTGTACGACCGCAACGAGCTCCCCCGCGACGTTCGTGCGGGGCAGGTGCCAACGCAGATCGTGGCGCCGCCAACAGGAGAATTGCACGAATTGTCGCAGCCGCGTTTTGCCCTCGACGAGCCGCAGCCTGGCACCGGGGAAAAGCCCCTCGGCGCTCCCGTGAATTTGAAAGTGTACAAATTTGCCTGTGCTGCTACCGGAGAGTTTTCCCAGGACAATGGCGGCACCAAAGACGCTGTCTTTGCTAAACTCACGCAGTTTACCAACCAGTTGAACGCCATTTACGAGCGCGATATCAACATACGCCTGGTCTTGATCGCTGAATCTTACGACATTATTTTCCTCAATCCTGCTACCGACCCATATACTGGCACCGAAGTAACCGGATGGATGAGCCAGAATCCGGTAATCATGCTGAACAACCTCGGCTCGCCCGACAAGTACGATATTGGCCACGTGTTCGCGCGCTATATCACGGGCTCGGCAATCGGTGTTGCAGGAGGCTTGTGCTGCACCCAATTTAAAGGCCGCGGTTGCTCCGCATGGTATGGCCCCCCCTATGGCGATGCTTTTTTTGCCATTGTCGGTCAGGAAATTGGCCACCAGTGGAATAGCGGCCACACTTTTAACAATTGCCAGTCAGACAGCCAGTACAACAAGGATTCTGCCTGCGAGCCTGGCAGTGGAAGCACCATTATGTCGTACAGCGGCGCTTGTGGTTCCAATAACATAGGCGGCGGGGGCACGGCCCTTTATTACCACGCCTGCTCTATCGCAGAGATCAGGAGGTTTTATGAACAAGAGGTAGGCAACACCTGTGGCAGTACCCTGGCGACCAACAATACAGCACCTTCGGTCAGCACGGCATATCCACCGCTTACCTTTATCCCCATCAGCACGCCTTTTGAACTGACGGGTGTTGGAACGGATATCGACGGAGATGCCCTCACGTACAGCTGGGATGAGATTGATGTAGACGGTCCGCCTGCGCCCCTTGGCAGCCCTGTGGGAAACTCTCCCATATTCCGCTGGTTTGAGCCGACAAGCAACCCAACCCGGACCTTTCCCCGCATGCCGTTGATTGTCAACAATACCAGCAGCATTACTGAAGTGTTGCCCACTTACGACAGAAAGATCACTTTTGTGCTCATTGCCCGTGATAATAAAATCAATGGCGGTGGTGTCACTTGGGACACGGTTTATTTGCGCGCCACCAGCCTGGCCGGCCCTTTCCAGGTTACGTACCCGAATGATGCCAACATTAACTGGAAAGTGGGCGAGTACCAAACCATAGTCTGGAATGTTGCCAATACGGACAATGCTGTTGTCAATTGCCAAACCGTGAACATCAAGTTAAGCCTGGACAACGGCAGCACCTATCCTGTCACGCTGGCATCGGGTGTACCGAATATTGGCAAATATTGCCTTCAGGTTCCGAACAACGTTGGCGCCAACAACCGTATCCGGGTTGAAGCTGCCGACAATGTGTTCTTTGATATTTCTAACACCAAGTTTTCGATTGTTCCACCAACGGCCGGCATATCGCTTTGCCCGGCGGTTCCAAAAGAAATCGTTTGCCTGCCCGCAGCTTATTCACAGACAATAAGCACAACCGCATTGGCAGGCTTTTCCCAACCAATCACACTATCTGTGACAGGTCTCCCCAACGGGGTAACAGCTGCGTTCAGCCCCAATCCGGTTCAGCCGGGCAACAGCTCCGTTATGACGGTTTCGTTTCCGAACAGCTCGCCTGAAGCGACCTTTGACTTAAACATACAAGGCAACGCTACAGGGGCTAATGCGGGAGCAATCGTCACCTTAAGCACCATAAACAACGACTTTTCAGCCTTGAGCCTTTCAAGTCCCGTCGATGGCGCCACGGGTGTGAATAAACTGCCAACCCTTACCTGGAATACAGTTCCGGATGCCGATAAATACGATGTTGAACTGGCGACCAACCCATCGTTTGAACCTGGCGTATTGGTTACCTCCAGGCAAAACTTAGTTGCCGGCAGTTTTCAGGTGAATGTAGTTTTGGATGAAGGAAAGGTGTATTACTGGCGGGTTCGCCCTAAAAACATTTGCGGAAATGGGCCCTGGACGGTCGCTCAAGTATTTGTAGTGGCTGTTCAATCCTGCGGGTTCCACGAAGCCTCCGATCTTCCCAAAAACATTTCAGCCAACGGCACGCCAACGGTGGAATCCAAAATAACCCTGGCAAGTGGCGGCGCCATCAGCGATGTGAACGTCAAAAAAATACAAGGCACCCATACATTTTTCAAAGACCTTGAAGTCCGCCTCATTGGCCCATCGGGTACAGATGTTTTGTTGTGGAAGGACAAATGCCCTCAAAATGCCAACTTTAACTTCGGCATCGATGACGGCGCTGCCGGCACTTTTGGCTGCCCGCCGCCAAACAACGGTTCCAACTACAAGCCCACAGAACCATTGAGTGCCTTCATCGGCCAAACAGCTGCGGGCGTATGGACGCTCCGAGTGAAAGACAACACACAAAGCTCAGGCGGAACGCTTTTGGGTTTCGAGCTGGAAATCTGTTCCAATGTGGCACTCAACCCGCCTATGATCGTCATAAACAATGTCTTGGCCCTTGCGCCAGGCACGAACGCTCCGGTTGGCGATAATTTGCTGAAAGCAGAAGACTCGGATAACACACCCGCTCAACTCATATTTACCTTGATGAGCCTTCCGAAAAATGGGCAACTACAGGTGAATGGCATACCCGCAACCGTAGGCACACAATTCACCCAGGCCGATATCAGCAACGGCGCCCTGCATTATTTCGATTATGGCCTCAACCTGGGCGCTGATAACTTCAATTTCTCCGTGACCGACAACCAGGGCGGCCTTGCTAAAGGCACATACATTGTCCAGCCTTTTGCCGTGAGCACCCATGAGCCTCAAGCAGCCGTTGCGTTTGAGCTAGCGCCTAACCCGACAAATACTAGCACCCTGCTGACCATGAGTCAAAGCCTTAGCGGAGACGCCCGCGTCACGTTGTTCAACCTGTCAGGCCAAACAGTTGGAAACTGGCAACTGCCCGCAGGGACCAATTCCCTGCGCCTGGAGTTGGGGCATTTGCCCAAAGGCGTGTATGCCGTTTCTTTGGAAAATGAAAAAATGAAAAGTGTGAAAAAGCTGGTTGTGCAATAAAAATGATACCAACAAGATAATTATGAATATGCGCCTTTATTTCGCCCTTATTATCGTGCTGGAACTCGCAGTTTCCAGCCTTTCGGCCCAAACTGCCCCGGATTTTTGGCAGGCAGTTGCTCCGGATGCCATCATGCTTCCCGACAATGCGGAACGCCGGCAACATCCGCTGCGCTACCATTCCTTTAAGCTGGATTACCCTCAAATGCTTGCTTACATGAACCAGGCGCCACGGGCGTACAGTACCGCTGCAGGGCAAAAAAAATTCCGGGTTGTGTTGCCGCTGGCCAA
>CAYVPM010000415.1:0-740 GCA_964453475.1 uncultured Saprospiraceae bacterium
GGGCGATTATTCTTTCCACATGGCGGTGACTGACTTCAATGAAAATACCCGCCAGGAAATAGCGGAAATGGTGGAAAAAGAAGGCATTACCTCCTTCAAAACCTTTATGGCCTACAAAGGCGCCCTGATGATCGACGACCGGCAAATGGTGGGCCTGATGCAGGAAGTGAAAAAGTGCGGGGGCATGGTGACCGTACACGCCACCAACGGCGACATGATCGATTACCTGGTAGCCAAGCACCGCGCCGAAGGAAAGCTAGCCCCTTTGTACCATTACCTTTCCCAACCGGAAATTACCGAATCGGAAGCCAGTGGCCGCTTTGCCGACATGGCCATCTATACCGGCGTGCCGGGCTACATTGTGCACATGACCTGTGAGGGCGCGCTCAACCACATCCGCGATGCCACCAAGCGCAACCAAAAAGTATATGCCGAAACATGCATCCAGTACCTCATACTCGATGCTTCCCTGTACGAAAAAGATTTTGAAGGCGCCAAATGGGTGATGAGCCCCCCGCTGCGGCAGAAAAAAGATCAGGCTTCTTTGTGGGCCGGCATCAACCAGGGCCTGGTGCAGGTTGTAGCCACCGACCATTGCCCTTTCAAATGGGAACAGAAGAAAATGGGCGAGAAGGATTTTTCCAAGATCCCAAACGGGCACCCGGCCATCGAGAACCGCATGGAATTGCTGTACAGCGAAGGCGTAGGAAAAGGCAAAATCACCCTGAACAAATTCGTGG
>CAYVPM010000415.1:750-4298 GCA_964453475.1 uncultured Saprospiraceae bacterium
TCTCCTCCACCAATGCCGCCAAGATATTCGGCATGTTCCCCAAAAAAGGCTGCATTGCCGTGGGCAGCGATGCCGACCTGCTCATTTTCGACCCAAAAGAAAAGCATACGCTCTCCGCCGCCACCCACCACATGAACGTGGACTATTCCGCCTACGAAGGCTGGAAGCTGAAAGGGAAATGCAAAACGACCATCCTGCGCGGCAAAGTCGCCATCGACAACGGCAAAGTCTGCATCCCAAAGGGTTATGGGCAATTTGTCAAACGCAACAAAGTGAACGGCATCATTTAAACCATAATCTAAACCAAGCGCAACGCACAACATTAGCTAATTATCACATTAGCTAATTATCAAATTAAAAAAAATATGGCTAGAATCATCAAATCAGGGCTTATCCAAATGAGCCTTCCCATTTCAGAAGGTGAAGGCAGCATCCAGGAAATATGCGATGCCATGGTGCAAAAGCATATCCCCTTCATCGAGGAAGCGGGTAAAAAAGGCGTACAAATCCTCTGTCTCCAGGAAATATTCAACACCCCGTACTTCTGCCCGAGCCAGGATTCAAAATGGTATGTGACCGCCGAATCGGTCCCTGGCCCGACGACAGCGCTTATGCAGGAATACGCCAGGAAGTACCAGATGGTCATCATTGTCCCGATTTATGAAAAAGAACAGGCGGGCGTGCTGTACAACACGGCGGCAGTGATCGATGCCGATGGAACTTATTTAGGCAAATACCGCAAAAATCATATCCCCCACACCTCCGGATTTTGGGAAAAATACTTTTTCAAACCCGGCAACCTGGGCTATCCGGTGTTTGAAACCCGCTACGCCAAAGTCGGGGTGTACATCTGCTACGACCGCCACTTCCCGGAAGGCGCACGCGCCCTGGGCCTTAATGGCGCCGAAATCGTGTACAACCCCTCCGCTACCGTGGCAGGCCTGTCGCAATACCTCTGGAAACTGGAACAGCCAGCCCACGCCGCCGCTAATGGCTATTTCATGGGCTGCATCAACCGCGTTGGTACAGAAAAGCCCTGGAACCTCGGCAAGTTTTACGGCAGCTCCTATTTCGTGGACCCACGCGGACAAATATTCGCCCAGGCATCGGAAGACAATGACGAGCTCCTGGTAGCTGAATTCGACCTCGACATGATAGACAAAGTGCGTTCAACCTGGCAGTTTTTCAGGGACAGGAGGCCAGAGTCGTATGGGGAATTAACGGCACTGTGAGTGGTTGATCGGTGACTGGATGATTGGTGATTAGTGCACGTCATTTTGGGGTTGGTTGGGTATCGGTTTTCAGCGGTTTAGTGAATGGTGATTGGATGATTGGTGATTGGTGATTGGTGATTAGTTGATTGGTGATTGGTGATTGGTGATTAGTTGATTGGTGATTGGTGCACGTCATTTTGGGGTTGGTTTGGCATTGGTTTTCAGCACCTTTGGTTTATAATTGGGTGGTAATTAGTCAATTAATTACGCTCAAGAATGGTCTATTTATTTACCCGGTTTTATCATGGCTTATCATAAGTTCACGGATTTGGAGGTTTACAAACATTGTCGGCAGTTGCGGAAAGACATTTCCAGCCTCACTGCAAGTAATTTTCCAGCAGAAGAAAAATTCCGTTTGACGGATCAGATCAAGCGCTCATCAAGGAGTGTAACCTCCTGCATTGCAGAAGGTTATGGGCGATATTATTACAAAGAAAACATATCCTTTTGCAGAAAATCCCGGGGTTCCCTTGAAGAAACCCTGGAACACCTCATCACCGCCTTTGATGAAAACTACATCACCTCAGATGTACTTAAAACCTACAAAGAACAAATTGACTCATGCCTCAAGCTGTTAAACGGATACATCAAATACCTCAATAAAACAAAACCGCCAAAAGAGGAAAAAAGCACCAAATCCACTGCAAAACCCAAATGACCCTCCACTTAACCGCAAAGCCCAGGAAAATCAATGCCAAACAAACCCCAAAGTAACGTGCACTAATCACCAATCATCCAGTCACCAATCACTATTCACTAAACCGCTGAAAACCAATACCAAACCAACCCCAAAATGACGTGCACCAATCACCAATCATCCAATCACCAATCACCAATCATCCAATCACCAATCACCAATCACTAATCACCAACACAACCATGGCCGCATACCAAACACCCAACACCCAACAGGAATTTGAAGATAATTTCAAGCAAAAAAAGCCGCTCATGAATGCCACCGAGGCCTTCGTGGAAAGCTCCCGTTGCCTGTTCTGCTACGATGCCCCTTGTATGCATGCATGCCCTACCCAGATTGACATACCCTTGTTTATCAAGCAGATACACACGGGCAACCTGGACGGCGCGGCCAAAACCATTTACGACAAGAACTGGATGGGCAATGCCTGTGGCAAGGTTTGCCCCACCCAGGTGTTGTGCGAAGGCGCATGCGTGTACAACCACGCGCACGTGAAGCCGCTCGAAATCGGGCGCTTGCAGAATTTTGCTACCCACCAGGCCATTGCAGCGGGAAAAAAATTGTATAAAAAAGGAGCGCCAAATGGCAAAAAAGTCGCCATCATCGGCGCCGGGCCAGCCGGACTTTCCTGCGCCTGCGAGCTTTCCAGTTTGGGCTATGACGTGGATATTTTCGAGGCAAACACCAGGCCATCGGGGCTGACGGCCCACGGCACTGCCCCTTATAAAATCACCAATGAAGAAGCCCTGGCAGAGGTAGATTATTTGCAGCAGCAATTCGGGTTCAACATCCACTATTCGAAGCCCATAGCCACAGACCAGGCACTCCAGGGACTGGAAGACAAGTACAGCGCCATCTTTTTAGGCATCGGAAATGGTCCCACCGCAGCCCTGAACCTGCCCGGAGAAAATTTGGAAAACGTCGTCGGGGCCGTGGAATTCGTCGAAGCCCTGCGGTTTCAACAACACCAGTTCAAAGTACCCCAAAAGGTGGTGGTGATCGGCGGCGGGAATACGGCCATGGATGCCGCGTCCGAATCGGCACGTATGGGCGCAGAGGAAGTGTACCTGGCTTACCGCCGCTCGAAAGAAGACATGGGCGCCTATTCCTTTGAACACGAACTGGCAACTTCTGCCGGTGTAAAAAGTCTGTTCAATGCCAGCCCGAAAGCAATCCTCGGCGAAGCCAAGGTTAGCGGGGTTCGTTTTGTAAAAACAGCCCTCGAAAACGGAAAAATTGTGGAATTACCCGGGTCGGAATTTACGATAAACTGCGACTTGGTGATCAAGGCAACCGGACAAGCCAAACACCAGTCATTGTTACAAAAGATCAAAGGTTTGGAACTGGATGCCTCCAAAAGGATAAAAACAAACCCCAAAACCTGCCAAACAGGCAACCCCAAATACTTCGCCGGCGGCGATGCCGTCAATGGCGGCGCTGAGGTGGTAAACGCAGCTTTTGAAGGGAAGCAGGCCGCAAAGGGAATTCACCAATTCCTGGGGAATAGTGACTGGTGATTGGATGATTGGAAGAGCACACGTCTGAACTCCAGTCACTGGAACAAATCTCGTATGCCG
>CAYVPM010000416.1:0-2363 GCA_964453475.1 uncultured Saprospiraceae bacterium
TTCCAACGATGGTGTTGTGCCATCAAATTATGGGACATTAGATTTTTGGGTTGTCAAACTCGATGAGTTTGGCAACATTCAGTGGTCAAAAGTCTTTGGCGGGAGTGGTGAAGATTATGGCGTATCTGTCATTCAAACGGATGATGGCGGTTATTTGGCCGTTGGGCAAACCGCTTCAACCGATGGTGATGTGACCAATCACCATGGAAATATTGATTTATGGGTCATTAAACTTTCAGACGATGGAGCGTTGGAATGGCAGAAGACCTATGGCGGCAGTGCATGGGATACTGGCAGCGACGTGCTCCAGGCTGCAGACGAAGGTTTTGTCATAATTGGTTCTGCTGGTTCTAACGATGGCGATGTGACCGGACACCATGGCATTTTCGACTTCTGGGTCATCAAAACCAGCAATACTGGCGAATTGTTGTGGCAAAAAGCCATGGGCGGCACTAACCCGGAGAGGGCAAGGGGCATCGTGCAATCAATAGATGGAGGTTATATCATTTTGGGCGATACACAATCGAGCAACGGAGATGTAGTTGGGAACCACGGTACCGGAGACTTTTGGCTGGTAAAGCTGAGCGCAACCGGACAACTTATCTGGCAGCGGCCTTTTGGCGGAACTCTGGCTGAATCGGGCTTTGGGATCGACAACACTAACGACAACGGCTTTATAATGACAGGCTACGTCTGGTCCACCAACGGGGAACTGACTGGTCAAGAAATCAAAGGCAAGAACGACTTCTGGATCGTAAAACTCTCCCCAGAGTCCATAAGCCCAACCCAGGAACCCCACCCTATCCATCCCCTAAGCATCTATCCAAATCCTGCCGCACAATCCATCTCCTTACTTACCCATATAGAAACTGGCGCCATGACCGTCCGCATCTCCGACCTTCTGGGGCGGGAAATGCTGCGAAAGGAAATGCCAAATGACGGAAAGTTGGACATCAGTGCGTTGCCAAAAGGGCTTTACATCGTCCATGCGGTCGCAGGGGATGGCAGTGTGTTTCGGGGGAATTTGATGGTTGGGTCGTAGCAACGGAGTGATTGAATGGCAAAAAGCACTTGGAGGGGGCGTTTGGGATGATATTTTACCATCCCCGCGCGCCTTTAGGTTTGCAGGATAAATGTCGTAAGGGCAGCATTTGCTCCATTTTATAAAACGTCCACATGGCACTCAAAATCATCGAACCAGGGTCACATCTCCGCTCATCTGCAGCACTTCCCCGTCAATAAATTCGATCTGAGCCAGCCAAACAAAGACGTCGGGGTTCAATTCCTGGCCTTTAAAGGTGCCGTCCCAGCCCCTCGGTTCATCGTTCGTTTTTATATTATCGGTCTGAAAGATCTGCCCGCCCCAGCGATTGAATATCTTGAGCGTCAATATCTGTCTCACCCCGTCGTCTGAAAATATGGTAAAAAAGTCGTTGAAGCCGTCGCCATTCGGGGTAAAGACATTTGGCGCATAAACATTGCGGTGCCGGCTTATCCGGTAGCACATGGTATCAAGGGCGATGCAGCCTTTTTTGCTACGCACCATCACCTGCATACACCCTGATTTTGTAGGCTGAAAACGGTAATTGTCGCAAGCCGCACACTGTAGGGAATCCTCCGCGCCCCTCCAGGTAAAATCCATGACCTCCGAATACGGTATATTCACAATTGCCTGCAAATCAATGAAATCACCCAGGTTGATCACCATATCCAGTCCTAATTCGACTGTCTGCTGCACTGGCATGTTCAGTACTTCACTTGCTGCTATCGTACAGCCGTTGGCATCCGTAAGGCTAACCGAATAGGCGCCTGCGTTCAAGCCGCTGATATTGGCCGTGGTCTGCCCGTTGCTCCAGATAAGCGCATACGGCGCCACGCCGCCAGCGGCCTGGGCTTGCAGGGCGCCATTTTGATCGCCAAAGCACAGTATGTTGGTTTTGTCTGTTTCAAGGATCAATGGCGGCGGCTCCTGGACTTCCATGGAGGTGGTCAATAAACATCCATGAGCATCGGTAATGCTGAGGGTGTAATTTCCACTAAGCAGTTGGGTAATCTGAGCGGTGTTCGCTCCAGTATTCCAATGAAAACTATGGGGCAAAGTCCCACCGCTAGAGAGTACAGAAACGGCGCCGCTTGCACTGCCATGGCAATCCACGTTTTCCACGCTGCTATTGCTGGCAAGCGCCGTTGGCTGCACGACCGTTGCCTGGCTTGTCAAAGTACAGCCCTGGGCATCTGTGGCTGTAACACTGTACTGCCCAGCGCTCAGATTTGGATGCTGCGCCGTTGTGGCCCCACTGCTCCAGAGGTAAGTATATGGGCTGGTTCCCCCGTTTATCACCGTTGAGATCACCCCATCTCCC
>CAYVPM010000416.1:2373-4291 GCA_964453475.1 uncultured Saprospiraceae bacterium
ACAGGGCTTGCCTGTGCACTTAATTGAAGAACTGCGGGTTGGTTGATCTCCAGGGATCGTACCAAATCACATCCCTTGCTATCCGTAGCCGTGACGCTGTACGATCCAGCTGCCAAGTTGCTAATGCCAGCACTGGTTTGTCCGTTGCTCCACACATAGCTGTATGGGGGCGTACCCCCGGAGATCGAGGCGGCAGCCGTTCCTTCCGTGCCCCCAAAACAGGAAATATCATTCACCATAACGCTGGCTGCCAGCAAGGCCGGCTCCGAAACAGATGCCGAGGCTACCCCGGTACAACCCAGGGCATCGGTGATGGTTACTGCATAGGTTCCAGCGCCGAGGTTATTATTGACCTGCGTATTCTGGCCATTATTCCAGGCATAGGTGAATGGCGGCTGTCCACCCAACGCTGTAGCCGTGGTATGCCCGTCTTGGCTGCCAAAACAGGATGCATTATTCGCTGCGGCGCTGATACTCAGTAATGGCGGCTCCGTAATGCTGGTGGATGCCAAGGCCGTACAAGCATTGGCGTCCGTTACTGTAACCTGAAAAGTGCCTGCACTCAGGTTGTTGAGCGTGGCGTTGGCCTGGCCATTGCTCCAGAGGTAGTTATAGGGTGAAACCCCGCCACTGACCAATGCCGTGGCAGTGCCGTTGTTGCCGCCAAAACAGGAGACATGGCTCGACGAGGCATTGGCCGCCAGCACAGGTGGTTCTGAAACAATGGCAGTAGTAATGGTGGTACAGGAATTTGCATCCGTGACGGTGGCCAGATACATGCCAGCCGCCAGATTGTTCAGGGCAGGGTTGACCTGGCCATTGCTCCACAGGTAGGTATAAGGCACCGCTCCGCCGGTAATTGATACGGCAGCAGTGCCGTTGTTGCCACCAAAACAGGAAACAGCGCTCGCCGTGGTAGCACCCGCCAGTGCCAGGGGTTCAGAAACAACAGCCGAAGTAGTAGTGGTGCAGCCATTTGCATCCGTGACGGTGGCCAGGTACATGCCAGCTGTCAGGTTGTTCAAAACGGCGTTTGTCTGGCCATTGTTCCATAAGTAGGTATAAGGCAACGCTCCGCCGGTAAGTGATGCGGCGGCAGTCCCGTTGTTGCCACCAAAACAGGAAACACTGCTTGTTGTGGTAATGGCCGCCAGTGCCGGGGGTTCTGAAACAATGGCAGAAGTCGTGGTGGTACAGCCATTTGCATCCGTGACGGTGGCCATGTACATGCCTGCTGTCAGGTTGCTCAGGACGGCGTTTGTCTGGCCATTGCTCCAAAAGTAGGTATAGGGCAACACCCCGTCGCTAATCGACGCCGCGGCAGTCCCGTTGTTGCCAGCAAAACAGGAAACATCGCTTGCCGTGGCAATGCCAGCCAGTGCCAGGGGTTCTGAAACAATGGCCGAAGTCGTGGTGGTACAGCCATTGGCATCCGTGACGGTAGCCAGATAGGTTCCGGCAGACAGGTTGTTCAGCACAGCATCGGCCTGGCCATTGCTCCAGAGGTAGGTATAGGGCGACACCCCGCCCGTGATCGATGCCGTGATCACGCCATTTTGGCTGCCAAAACAGGAAATATTGCTTGCGTTGGCACTGCCCGCCAGCGCGGGCGGTTCTGTAATGGCGGCCACAGCGATTCCCCTGCAGCCTGTGGCATCGGTGACCGTAATTTCATACGTACCGGCAGACAGGTTACCGATACCCGGGGACGACGCTCCCGTGCTCCAGAAATAGGCAAATGGAGCGATGCCAGAGGCCATTTCGGCTAACAGGCTCCCATTCGCGCCACCAGCACAGGAAATCTCCTGAGCCATGACATTTACAACCGGACTGGGCACTTGTTTCAAGAGCACCGTTTTCGAAACAACCCTGCAATTCGGTAAAGACAAATTGGCCGCAGAGCTTGCCACCACCAGCC
>CAYVPM010000417.1:0-4286 GCA_964453475.1 uncultured Saprospiraceae bacterium
ACGGGCCACAAAGCAGTCGTTGCCGGCGCCGGAGCCGAGGTCGAGCACGGTATCGCCGGGCTGGATGTTGGCGAATTCGGTGGGCAGGCCACAGCCCAGGCCGAGGTCGGCATCGGCGTTGTAGCCCGGCAGCGCTGCGTAGGATTCCGACATAATGGTGTAGGTGCCCGTGGCATCTACGGGGTCGCAGCAGCCGGTGCCTACGCCGCAGCAGGAGGTTTCGTTGGTGCTTTTGTCCTGGGTGGCGATGATCGCGTATTTTTCGCGGACGAGGGACTTGATGGATTCGTTCATGGTTGGTAGTGTTGCCCAGGGCGCTGCCCCAGGTTAATGATGGCGCCCTTTCAGGGCTTGGATAAGCGGGTATAAACTATCGATAGGGTGCTGATGCGTTGGGTGAAAATTCTGGATTAACAGCAGCGCTGTTCATTTGTTTTGACGAAAAATGCCTGAAATAGCGCCTCAAACTGCCCAAAAGTGTCCCAATTGATGCAGTAGCAAGACTTCGCGCCATCTACTGTGCCTTGTATCAAGCCTGCTTTGAGCAGTTCTTTCAGGTGTTGTGAAACGGTACTTTGCGCCAGCGGCAGCACGTCTACGATTTCACCGCAGATGCAGGATTTGCGTTGCGCCAGCACTTTCAAAATCGCTACCCGCGCCGGATGCCCCATTGATTTGGCAAAATCGGCGAGCGTCAGTTCGGCTTTGGCAAACGCCTGTTTCTTGTTGATGGCCATGTCAGGTTAATTTTATATCGCAAATATACGATAAATATGTTGAAACGCGCAATTTTTTTTTCATGCTTCAAATAATTTATCGCGAGTTTTGGAGAACAGTACCTTAAAATTGGAGGTAAAACATTGAAAACCAATGCTTTTTAGACGCTACTGGAAACGGCTCTTACAGGTACCACCGCGTATGTATATGGTAGCACCGCGTTTACGCGGTCCGGAAACAGGGTCTTCAGGCCCTTGTACGACCCAACACTTTCAGTTTTGACGCAGCACTTGTGCAATAAGTCAAAAGCAATCGAGCGCAACAACCTTTTGAAGCGCGTTTGAGGAAATACTGGGATTGGTTCGCTATTCATCTTTTTTGGGTTTCGCGAGCCTGAAGGTTCTCGTCCCGACCGCGCGAACGCGGTGCTACCATATACGTGGCGCCACCTACGCTTCCTGAGCTCCAAAAAATCCACTCCTATCCAAAACTCACGTTAAACGGGTAAAAAACCAGCCAGGTGAATTGCCGGAGCTTTGATTACTTGCTATTACATTTGCCGACTTTATTTGCTTAAAACTACTTATTGGGGGCAGCAGACTCCCGTTGAAAAAAATAATTTTGAATTTTTGTCACACTTGCTGCCGCCTCAGATTCTACCCATAAATAACAATTTAAACGCAATTACAATGAATAATAAGTTTTCCAACTTCCATGGATTTCAGCAGTTTTTAAACATTCCGCTCTTGGTTGCCTCTCATGCTCGGTGTTTGCCCAAGCCTCACAATTGGTCGTCAGGCCGTTGCCAAACAACAATTACAAAATTGAAACAACCAACCTGCCCAAGGCCTTGCGCATCGGCCTGTTTCAGGTGACCGCCATGGTGCCAGGGGGCAGCCGCTCGGCAGCTACCATCATCGGTGGGCTCATGCAGGGCTTTTCGCCGGTAACCGCAGCGGAGTAATCTTTCTTTCTCGCCGTACTGACCATGTTCGCCGCCACCTGCAAATCATTGCTGGACTACGTGCAAGACGGCGGTGTTGCGTTTAGCGCCGAGGAAATCACCCTGCTTGCTGTGGGCAACGTCGTCGCGTTTTTGGTGGCGATGATAGCCATCAAGTCCTTTATTAGCTACCTTACGAAAAACGGTTTTCGGGCATTTGGGTATTACCGAATTATCATGGGCGTGGTTATTTTGGCGCTGTGGAAGCTCGGCTATTTTGAGGGGGTTAATGTGGGGGATTTTTAGAAAACATACGCCTTCAATTGGCATCAATTACATTCTGGGGCGGTTTGAATCTGTTGAATGGCTTTGAGTGCCGAGTTAGCAAAACGATGCACTTCTGTCCAATTGGGGGCCCCAAGCGCTTTTTGGCAATACAAAATGGCAGCTTCGCCTTTTTCGAAGGCCAAAGCACAATTTTCGAGGGTAGAAGCCAAGGTTTTTGCGTCGTTTAACAGTCTAATCGCGTGTTCCAATTTTTGCGAAAGTATGTGCGCATCATTGCTTGCCAATCCATCCTGGATGTCTAATGCTGCCATAAGCACATCGTATTTCAACAATTCATCCGGCGTAAAGCCTTTGGGCGCCGCTTCGCCGGATTTACCCTGCACCGCACAGGCTTTTGACGCCACCAGCATTGCGTTAGCCGAGAGACGTGCATCCACCGCGCGCTGCAATTTGGTATTCATATCCTTTTCCAGTCGAAAATGTAAAATGTCGCACAAATCGCGTCCCGATTCGGCGGCAACCCTGACTTCTGTGCAATACACGCCTGCCATCGCAACAGCGTCGAATAGCACATAGCTGTCAGCCAGGCGCAGGTATATTTCGAACGGATCGATCATCAGCATTGCATCGCTCAATATCTGATCTATTTGCTCGGCCTGTCGCCCCACCCAGGCAAGGGTTTGAGGTGCATCTTGTCCGGGGTGCTTAAGCTCCTGTGCCCCTGTCAAGCCCATTTGCAGGCAATAGCATACACAGAGCATTATAACGGTCGGCAGTTTTGAATTTTTCATAACTAAAATCAATTAAAATTGTTTTGCTATATTATATGATTGCTTTACTATTATGAGTAACAAGAGTTGCAAAATATTGTTGTAATTTTAGGCATTAATCTTTCCATCAACATGAACGTTCAAATCAGCATTCAACCGAATCTAAAACTGGCTTTGCGTGACCCGGAATCCAGCGTGCTTGGCCGAAAAATCATTCGGGAAGGCATTACTTTGATGAGTGAGCTGGGATATGAGCAGTTTACATTTAAAAAATTGGCAGAGCTTATTGAAAGCACCGAAGCAAGCATCTATCGATATTTTGAAAACAAGCACCGTTTATTGCTGTACTTTCTTACCTGGTATTGGAATTATGTTGAATATCAGGCTACTGTTTCGCTATACAACCTTTCCAATGCGGAGCTTAAAATCAAAAAAATCATAGAAATCCTGACGATTGGATTGCCAAACTGGTCTGATGCAGCAGGCATCAACAAAGCCGCCCTTCAGGAAATCGTGATTGCAGAAAGCAGCAAGGCGTACCTGACCAAGGAAGTGGACACCATCAATCGGGAGCAGTTATTCAAGCCATACAAGGACCTTTGCCGCCATATTGCACTGGTGTTTCAGGAATACAGTCCGGACTATCCTTATCCACATTCACTGGCGAGCACGCTTGTGGAAATGGCCCAGTTTCAACCCTTTTTCATGGAACACTTGCCCGCATTGACCGATTTTGGCGGCGTGCGTGATGGGCAGAAAGTAGCCGGGTTTTTGGAGACACTGGTTTTTTCCAATTTGGATGCCGTTGGTAAATAGCACCCAAACCTGCGGGTGTGACAGCAGAATAATGATAAACAATTGGGATGTGAACCCCGCAATTATGCTGCATCGCGGTAGTATTTATCAAGTTGTCACCTGTAACTTGTTGAACGAATCGTAGATAAGGTTCGCTCCTAACTTTGTACTTTTGAGCCGAAATCCACCACCATATCCCAAGCTACTTTTGCCTAACAATTTTAAACTGAATTATTTATGCAGGAATTTGGATTGAAACCATCCACCGCCAACCTGGAAGAAATCGGGCTCAAGAACCTCAAAACCGTCTATTGGAACCTCTCCCCGGAAGAACTCATGGAGCACAGCATCAGCAAAGGAATGGGCTGTTTGGCCGACACGGGCGCGCTGGTGATCTATACCGGCGAATTCACTGGCCGCTCTCCTGAAGACCGTTTCATCGTAAAAGACAGCATCACGACCTCGAAAGTCAACTGGGGCAAATCCAACCTGGCATTCGAACCCAAAAAATTTGACGCGCTCTGGCGCAAGGCTTGCAGCTACTTGCGCAAGAAGGAAATCTACATTCGCGACGTGGAAGCCAACGCCAGCGCCAACCACGACTACCGCCTGCGTATCCGCATCGCTACCGAATACCCCTGGAGCAACCAGTTTGCCAGCAATATGTTTCTGCGCTTGCCCGCAACGGAATTGAAGGATTTTGATGCCCGCTGGACGGTGCTTTGTGTACCAGGCTTCAAGGCCGACCCGGCTGTAGACGGTACCCGCCAGCA
>CAYVPM010000418.1:0-3178 GCA_964453475.1 uncultured Saprospiraceae bacterium
GGGCTCCACGAGATAGAACCCCTTGCCCCGGTCCCCTGGCACCCGCAGGGCTATTATTTGGAAAAACGCCCGGTGTTCACCCTCGACCCCGCGCTGCACGCGGGCGCATATTATGTACAGGAAGCTTCTTCTATGTTTTTGCAGGAAGCGCTGCGCCAGGTGGCCGATTTTACCAAACCCCTTAAAATCCTCGATTTGTGCGCCGCCCCGGGCGGAAAAAGCACCTTGCTGGCTTCCATGCTGGCTGGCAAGGGCCTGTTGGTGGCCAACGAGACCATTCGTTCGCGCACCAATGCACTGCGGGAAAACCTGGAAAAATGGGGCCATGCCAATATTGCTGTCACCAGTGCCGAAGCAGAAGCTTTTTCCGCACTTGACAATTACTTTGACGTTGTAGTGGTTGATGCGCCCTGTAGCGGGGAGGGGCTCTTTCGGAAAGACCCGAATGCTGTGTCCGAATGGTCGCTGGAAGCGGTGTCGCTGTGTTCGGCCCGGCAAAAACGCATTCTCGAGTCCGCTGTGGAGTGCCTTGCGCCGGGGGGAATACTGGTATTCAGCACCTGCACCTACAATTCGGCGGAAAATGGCGACAACGTGCAATGGCTGTCATCAGATTTTGGGCTGGAGTTGCTGCCCTTGGACATACCGGGCGAATGGGGCATAGAACCCTGTGGCGGTGGCTATCAATTTTTCCCCCATCGCTTGCGCGGTGAAGGATTCTTTATCGCTGTTTTTCGGAAAATGGCCAGCGCAAGTAGCCGAAAACAAAATGCCGGCGCCTTTCGGAGCTTGTCGCCGCTTTCGAAAGCTCAGGCGCCGGAAGCCAGCCGCTGGCTACACCCGGAGGCCGATGTAAAGTTTTTCCAAACAACGACAGGCAATGTGCTGGCTTTGCCCACAGCTTTGGAAAACAATTTTTTATTGTTGGACAAGCACTTGAAAATCAAGTGGTTCGGGGTGCTGATCGGAGAGTTTAAAGGCAAGGATTTTGTTCCAGACCATGCCCTTGCCCTCAGTCTTTTGGCTTCAGCACAATTGCCCGGCATTGAATTGAGTCTGGAACAAGCCCTGCGTTTCCTGAAAAAAGAAACATTTGAACTGCCCGCAGGAAGCCCCACGGGCTGGCTGCTTTGCCGCTATGGCGGGCTCAATCTCGGCTGGATAAAAGCGCTGCCCAACCGGATGAACAATTATTTGCCGCCGGAACGCAGGATACGGATGGAGCTAAAATGAGCGGTTGGTATTTTTCAGATACTCCTGACTTCAAAACCGCAGCTGTGCATAGGTTTTGTAGTCCAATTCACGGGGGGAAAAGATGACAAAGACCCGCGCCCTTGCGGCATCGCTGATTTCGAGTGTTTCCTGTTCTTCCACCAGGACAAAATCACTGGTATTGACAGCTTCGCCGTTGAATTTGGCGTTGCCTTCCAGCAAGTAAACGGAGCCGATCTTACCGTTTGGGACGGGCAGGCTGAAATCTCCAGCAGCAATGTCGATGCTCAGAATTTCGATGCCGGGCGTGTCCATTCGGAAAGGACTGCCTTCGCCTGCCAGGGTTTTTATGCGGGCGGCACCCAATGTTTTTTCTGGAAAATCGGCACTGCGGTAATCGTCGTAACTCGCTGGTTGCGTGATGGTTTTGTTCAAGTTCGGGTCGAACCAGATCTGGAACATCTCTCCGTCTTGGCCCATCCATTCTGAGTGGCTGATGCCGTTGCCGGCGCGGATGATTTGCACATCGCCGGCTTTCAAGGGCCGCCATTCTTTCAGTTTGGTGTCGTAATGGCGAATTTCACCCTTCAAGACAAAGGAGCATATTTCAAATCCCTGGTGCGGGTGCAGGCCGATGGTGCTTTCGGCAACGGCACGTGCATGTGCCCAATAAAAAAGGTTGGAATATGGCTTCAGACTGGAATGGTCTTGTGGAAAGCCGATGGGCTTGTTTTCAACAATTTCGCCACCGTTGAAAGCGCCGTAACCTTGTTGTGCCTTAGGGATGATGCGAATAGACATTTTTGCTCCTTTTTTTGAATCAATATAACAACGCTCGGGCAAAAGGGTTTGAGCGAAAATCAACGCTTGGGCATGAGTGCAGGGCGCTGCGACATTTCGTGGTAACAGATCACGCCTTCGGCGTAATAATGGCAAACCATGCTGCGGCGTGTTGCGCCCGGGCGGGTGATCGGGCTGCCACCGTGCAGCAGGTTGGCATGCCAGATGAGTACGTCGCCGCGCCGAGGCAGGAAAGTCTGTTTTTTTAAACCCTTTTCTGCTATAAGTTCGGCGATTTTGTCTTCGTATCGCCGGTTGCTGTCGTGTCCGATCGTGAATTTGGAGTTCCCGGAATCATAATCCTGGGTAGAAACAAAGGGCAGACGGTGGCTGCCGGGGCAGTATGCCAGGGGCCCGCAGCCTTCTTCCACGTCTTCCAGGGCCGTCCAGGTGGCGATGAGGTAGCCAGGGGGTTCGGTGGTCATGTGGATGGAATCGGAGTGCATGCGCTGTTCGCTTCCGAGGGTGAAATTGAGCGACTGAAATGGCACCACTTGTTTGCCCATCAAAAAGGATAATAGCGGTAGCAGATCGGGGTTGCGGAAAAAGCGCTCGTCGGCCAGCTTGCTGATTTCCCAGAGGTTAAAAATCTTGCGGCCCGTGAAATTGTAGCCCGCTTTGCCCTGGGCTAAAAGGTCCTCCACCTCCTTGTTGAGCGCTTGTGTTTCAGCATCCGGGTAAACGCCTTCGAGGATCATAAAGCCATCGCGCTCAAACTGCCGGATTTGTTCCTGCAAAGGTTTTTCAAAGGATTGGAAATCTGCGTTTTGCTCCAATGCTTCCAACCTGTCGTCCCGGTCGAGCCAGGGGATATCACCCGAATGTCCCTGCTTGTCAAAATCGGCATGACCCAGCGGACTGTAGATGCTTTTATGCAGCCCGTAGCGGCGGTACAGTTCGCGGTTGTGTTTCAGGCGATCTGAATGCAGGATATTGTTGACAATATATGCGGCTTTCAGGTCGCGAATGAAGCCGGTGTATTTTTGGAAGAAGCGACGGAGCATTTTTTTAATGTGATAATTTGATAATGTGATAATTTGATAATGCGGCCTCGGTTTGGGGTTTATATTCTTTTATTCCTCCGCGCTGCATTTCGATGTGTTATTGAAACTTCCACAGGGGTTTG
>CAYVPM010000418.1:3188-4286 GCA_964453475.1 uncultured Saprospiraceae bacterium
GGTTTGCGCGTCGGGGCCGCGTTGATGGAATGCGCGGAACCTAGGGCAACTGCTCCTGGCAAAAGTACTTGAAATTGGGCAGAGCATAAACGGGCGCTTGAGTTTGTGCTGCTGCCGTTAATCAAATTTGGATTTCTTTTAACCCCACTACCAAATCCTGCCCCAATATCCTTACCTTTGCGGCCCTTTTCAAAAATTCATTCCCTTTCCTTATATGCTATCAGTAAACAATGTTGCCTTACAATACGGTAAGCGCGTGCTTTTTGACGATGTAAACCTCAAGTTTGTTAAAGGCAATTGTTACGGGGTTATCGGCGCCAACGGCGCGGGAAAATCCACCTTCCTCAAAATACTGGCCGGTGAAATCGAGGGCGCCAAAGGCTCCGTAGAAATCACCCCGGGTGAGCGCATGGCCGTGCTCAGCCAAAACCACTTCGCTTTCGACGAGTTCCCGGTGATGGACACCGTTATCATGGGCCACAAGCGGCTCTATGAAATCATGACCGAGAAAAACGCGATTTACGACAATCCCAACGCCACCGAAGCCGAATCCATGCACGCGGCGGAGTTGGAAGGAGAGTTCGCCGAAATGAACGGATGGATGGCTGAAAGCGATGCGGCCGAACTGCTCAGCAATCTTGGTGTGCACGAATCGGAGCACTACAAACTGGTAAAGGAACTGGAACCTTCCGACCGTGTGAAGACGCTGCTCGCCCAGGCATTGTTCGGCGCACCGGATATTTTGTTGATGGACGAGCCTACCAACGACCTCGATGCCGAAACCACCGACTGGCTTTGCAACTTTCTGGCTGATTACCAGAACATCGTCATCGTCGTGTCGCACGACCGGCACTTTCTCGACATGGTATGCACCCATGTGGTCGACGTAGATTTCGGCAAGATTAAAATGTTCACCGGAAACTACACCTTCTGGTACGAAACCAGCCAGCTGCTTTTCCGCCAGATGGCCGACAAGAACAAAAAAGTGGAACAGAAGCGCCAGGAAATGATGGACTTTATCGCCCGCTTCTCGGCCAATGCTTCCAAATCGAAACAAGCTACCAGCAGGAAAAAAGCCCTGGAAAAGCTGAACCTGGA
>CAYVPM010000419.1:0-4273 GCA_964453475.1 uncultured Saprospiraceae bacterium
GGTAATTGGGGTCTGTGGCGTACCATTTCGAATAGGCGTAAATGTCCAGGGGCCAACTCCGGTAAAAGTTACAGTAAGGTTCACGGTTCCGTTGCTGCCGGCACAAATTACCCCGCCGCCCGAAATCACGGCAGTAGGTCTTGGTCTGACCGTGACGGTATAACAAACGGTATCGGTGCCTGCCGGGTAGCAGTTGTTGCCCGCGCCGACGCAAAGCGTAGCCTGTCCCGAAAAAGTAGCGCTCCAGGCAACGTTGATATTGCGGGTGTTATTTCCAGTTATAGTGCCTGCGTTTGAAGGGGTGAGTGTCCATGGATAAACAGTAGCGCCGGCAACAGCAGGAACAGAATAAGGCCAGCTGGTGCCCTGGCAGACCAGGTTGTTGCCAGTTATCGGGCCGGGTGGAGGCGGATCGGGACAAACCGTTGATCCTTGGGTAACCGAAATTGCGTAATCGCAAACCGCACCGGCGCATCCATCCAACACGAACCAATACGTTTGGCCGGGGACGAAATTGGTAGATGTGAGCGTAAATGGATTGGTTGTGCAAGGGCATTGCAGCGCCATGGCGTTGCCTCCTGTAGGCGGGCAGTTGGAGTATATGCCACCTTGCAAACCATTATTGCCGCCATTGCCATTGCAGTTTGACGGCGTAACTTGAATAGAGATCGTAGATGAGCCGGCACAAAATGCGAACCACTCGTCGTTGTTCAACACCCAACCGCCCGAACATCCCGGGAAGTTTTGTTGTACGTTGTTGTTGTTGATGGTATTACAGTAGCCGTTCAGGTTTGCGCATAATACCGGCGCGTCAGAACAGGTATTGCCTGAATCCGGGAAACCAGGCGGAGGGCATTGCCCAAAGGCCGATTGACAGACAACAATAAGGACGACGAGTAAAATGTAAAGTTTTTTCATGCAGAAATTTGAAAACAGTACAATGAAAGTTGGTTTTAAATAGCAGTTCCTTTGGGTCAAAAGTATTAATTCAAAAATTGGAATTTATTACAATTAAAGAAAAAAAAGTCATGGGCAATCAAAAGTCCAAAATAATAATCCGCCATGCTTCTCCCGTCAAATCTTCCTTGTAATCAAAAAAGGGCTTAAAGCCAACTTTTTCGTGCGCCCGCAAGGAACGGGTATTACTCAATGCCACTTCTGTTACCGTAAAATCATAATCGCTTTTGCAAACCTCCTTCATCTTCGAAAACATGCCTTCAAAAATGCCCATGCCCCGGTAACCCGCGCGGATACATACCTGTCCCATCACGAACCAGCGCGATTGTTGGCCAATCGGCGCCCCATCGCGGGACAACGTATTCAACATATCAAACATCGGTTCCAGGATTGGCACATCAGGTGCAAAAGAGGGGGGCATAATCAAGGCATAGCCCAAAATCAAATCTCCAATTTTTGCGATTATGGATGGCGAATGTTGATTCATCCGCCATAATACTTCGGGGTCGTGCCGAACGGTCACAAATCCCTCCGCTTTGGCCACTTCAGGCGACAGGGCCAATAAGAGATTATTTGATTGTAAATCAAGTATTTGAGATACCTCCGCTTGGGAGTTCACAGTTGTAAAAACAACGCTCATGCCCTGCAAACATACAAAAATTAGATTTCAACGTAGGATGAATTCAGCATATGTGGTTGCGTCTATAAAATGCACAAGGCAATTCGTCTCCAACAGGACTCAAGCACCCTATAAAACGCTGCATTCGAAATTTTTTCTGTGCATTTTTTCAAACAATGATTTCGACTTTTAAGATTCTGCCTACTTTCGGCACTTCAAAAAAACCACAAGTACTTTAGCTAGTCACAAATCACCTAACCATGACGCTTGGCATTTTAAAAGAAACCGATGGCGAACAGCGTGTTGCCGTCACACCCGATTCTGTTGCGGCATTGCTCAAACTCGGGATCGAAAAGATCCTTGTCGAAAAAGACGCCGGTGCTACGGCCTTTTTCAACGACGCAAGCTACGAAGCACAAGGCGCTACCGTCGCCGACCATTCCACGGTACTCAAACAGGCTCAAATCCTTGTTAAAATTAACCCGCTCGGCACAAACGACCTTGAAAAGCTGGCTCCCGGGCAAATTATCATAGGGCAAATGAACCCGCTCGCCCAGCGCGATGTGGTGGATGGCCTGTTAAAATCAAAAATCACTGCTTTCAGTCTGGACATGGCACCGCGCACCACGCGCGCGCAAGCCTTGGATGTACTGTCGTCCATGGCGACCGTGGCTGGGTACAAAGCGGTGCTGAGCGCAGCAAACCAGCTACCTACCTTCTTTCCGATGTTCATGACCGCAGCCGGCACCATCAAACCGGCGAAAGTGTTGATCCTGGGCGCCGGTGTGGCGGGCTTGCAGGCCATTGCAACTGCCAAACGCCTGGGCGCTGTCGTGGAAGCCTTCGACGTGCGCGCCGCCGCCAAGGAGGAAGTGCTGAGCCTCGGTGCAAAATTTGTAGAAGTGGAAGGCGCCACTGACGACAAAGCAGCTGGCGGTTACGCTGTTGAACAAACAGATGAGTTCAAGGCGCGCCAGGCGCAACTGATTCATGATCATGCGATTGCAGCAGATGTTGTGATTTGTACCGCCCAAATCCCTGGCCGTCAAGCGCCGTTATTGCTCCGCAAAGAAACTGTTGAAGCAATGAAAAACGGCGCCGTGGTGGTGGATCTCGCTGCTTCTTCCGGAGGCAATTGCGCCTCGACGCAAAATGGTAAAACCATCCGGACCAGCAATGGCATTTGTATTGTTGGAGATTCGAATCTGGCCGGCTCTGCCCCAAAAGATGCCAGCGTGATGTTCGGAAAAAATGTGGTCAATTTCATGAAGCTGATCGTCGATAAAGGCAATCTGAACCTGAACTTCGAAGACGACATTGTCGCCGGCACATGCATTGCACACGAAGGCAACATTGTGAGCGAGCGGATGAAATCAGTGATGGCTGCAAAATAACCTGGATATCATGGAGCCTGTTGCCCGCGAACTGCTGGAGATTGTTGCTGCGATGGAACCGCTTCTGTATCAAATCGCTGAGTCGGATGCTTCTATCAAACCAAGCCCTGCTAAATGGTCGAAAAAAGAAATTCTCGGCCATTTGACAGACTCGGCCTGGAACAACCAGCAAAAGTTTGTGCGCACCATGCTCAGCGGCGGAGATGTGTCGTTCGTTGGATATGAACAAGATGCCTGGGTGGACATACAGCGCTATCAAAATCGAAAATGGGCGGATATTGTTGGCTTATGGATACCATCAAACCTGCATTTGGCCCATATTATTCAAAACGTCGATCCATCAAGGTTAGACCATACTATAGCCGTTGCTGGCGCTGGCCCCTATACCTTAGGGTTCATCATGACCGACTATGTGGAGCACCTGAAACACCACTTAATTCAAATCATACCAAATACCGGGCTGAAAAGCAGTTTTAGCATGAGCCCTTATGTTTGACAACAAATTTAAAAAGTCCTTTTCATGACCAGTTTTTTCATTGAAAATCAGGATACCATCTACATTGTTATCCTTTCGATTTTGCTCGGGATAGAGGTAATCTCCAATGTACCTGCCATCCTCCACACCCCCCTGATGTCTGGGGCAAATGCCATTCACGGCGTCGTGATCATTGGCGCCATCATCGTGATGGGCCATGCGCACAGCGACGATTACCTGGCCCTTTCGCTGGGCTTTTTGGCGGTACTCATGGGCACCTTGAACGTTGTCGGCGGCTTTGTCGTCACCAACCGGATGCTCGAAATGTTCAAGAAAAAGAAATAGCAGCTACAACCAGATCCATTATGTCGAATTTTTTACTCCAACTCTCATATCTAATAGGCTCTATCACCTTTATCATAGGCCTGAAACAACTCAGCAGCCCTGATTCCGCCCGCAAAGGGAATTTGGTGGCAGCAGCAGGTATGCTCCTGGCCATTGTCGGCACCATCCTTTTCCACGAACACGACGGCCAGCGCATAGGCAACATCCCCTGGATTTTGGCCGCCATGGCCCTGGGCACGGTGATCGGCTGGATGATGGCCATGAAGGTAAAGATGACCGCGATGCCCCAAATGGTGTCTTTTTTCAACGGCATGGGCGGCGCCTGTGCTGCTATCATCTCCATTGTTGAATTCCACAGCCACCCGGAAGGATCGGCCGGATACTTGTTGGTGGTGTTTTTGGGCCGCCCCTCCGCCCCCGCCCCGCCCCGCCACCTGGTGCGCGGCCCGTCGATTGAAAAATCGATCGCGCCGCTGCGGTCGT
>CAYVPM010000420.1:0-4267 GCA_964453475.1 uncultured Saprospiraceae bacterium
GACATCGCCTTCGACAAACAGGTGCTGCGCATCTGGCTCGAGCGCGGGCGCGGGGGCAAGGAAGCCACCGTGGTCAAGGGCTTTGTCGGTTCAGACGACAGCCTTTCCGACCTGGCCAAAATGATAAAAAACAAGTGTGCCGCCGGTGGCAGCGCCAAAGACGGCATTATCATCGTTCAGGGCGACCATCGGGAAAAGGTGCTGAAAATGTTGGCCGATTTAGGGTGCAAGAATGTGAAGAAGGCAGGGGGATAGAGGGGGCCGCCTAACATTGTTAATTTGATGACTACCGTTACTGAAAAAAAATATAGCGCCAACCCTGTCAATGTTTTGAAGGTGTTGATTCCGTTTTTTGTGCTGGCCATTTTTTCCCTGGCCGCCTGCGACCCTTCCAGGCGCAGCAGCAAGCCAACGCCTGCCAGGCCTTACAAACCTGCAAAACCGGCGCCGGGTAAAAACGAACCCATTGATACGATTCGCTGGACGCCCAATACAGGCAAACCTCCCATAAAAAATGAGCCAAACAGGCCGGGCGATCGCCCCGCCCAATCTGGAGATACCTATCAAATTGGTTTCCTTTTGCCCTTTTTGACCAACCAGGCAACGGGGGCGGGCGTGCCTGAACGCAGCACCTTGGCACTTCAGTTTTACAGCGGCGCAAAAATCGCCCTGGAACAGGTTTCCCAGGAGGAAAAAATCAACCTGGTGGTGGACGTATGGGACACCCAGGCCAGTGACGCAGATTTTCAAACTTTGTTGAGTACCAATCCCAGGATAGAAAAGCCATCTGTTTTTATTGGTCCCGTTCGAAGCGCGCACGTGGAAACCTTCGCAAAATGGGCAAAGGCGCGCCGCAAGATTGTTGTATCACCCGATTCCCCGAGTGCCGGCCTGGCCACGCAATACCCTGAGTTTATCCAGACAATGCCTTCTTTACAAGCGCATTGCGCCGCCATTACCCGGTATGTCAGGAAGTCGAACAATGCAGATGCGATCACTTTGGTGTGCAAAAGCAAAGAATCTGATCGTTTGCCTTATTTCCAGAATGCGAACACAGGTTTGGGCGGCACGACGCCCTTCGCTGAACTGATTGTGCCCGATGCCGCCACGGGTTTTGGCAATATTGACCTTCGCCGATATATAAAACCGGGCAGGACATCCGTTTTTATCCTGCCGACCTGGTCGAGCCAGGATTTTGTCATGGCTTTTTTGCGCAAGCTCAAAGAAGTGAAAGGCAGCAATAGGGTAGAGGTGTACGGAATGCCCCAATGGCGCGGTTTTGAGGTCATTGACGCTGCATACCTTCGGGAAATGAACGTGCATATCAGCGCTTCTTCTTTCATTGACTACAAAATGGAAGAAGTGAAAGCTTTTCAGCAGAAGTTTTATGAAAATACGGGCACCATACCGGATGCGGATGCCTTTAACGGCTATGATGTTACCTTGTTTACAGCAAGGATGCTGGCACGATACGGCCTTTCATTCCCTGAGTACTTGAGCCGGGAAAAATACACCGGGCTGCATGGGGGCTTTTCCTTTTCCAAGGTGTACAGTGAGGGCCTGGACAGTGGGACTTCTTCGCCTGATTACATCGAAAATACGCAGCTGAGGATCCTGAAATTCGGGCAATTTGGCTATGCGCCCGTGGAACGGTGATTAAGCCATGGCCTTGAGTTGCCTGATCACTTTGGCAACGTAGGCCAACACCTCATCGCGGCCGGTCCGGTGTTCCGAAGAAGTAATGAAATAAGGGGGCGGGTTTTCCCAGGATTTTGCCAGTTCTTCCAGGAACAATTTGACATTATTTTCCAGCGTGAGCTTCCCGATACGGTCGCTCTTGGTGAACAGGATCGCAAAGGGGATGCCATGTTCTCCCAACCAATTGATGAATTCCATGTCAATTTTGGTGGGCGGTATATTCGAGTCAATCAAAACAAATGCCAGCGCCATCTGCTCGCGGTGCTGCAAATAGCCATCAATCATATCGGCCAGCTTGCGCTGTTCCTTCTTGGGCAGCCTGGCAAAGCCATAGCCGGGCAAGTCCACCAGATGCCAGGCATTGTTTATCAGGAAAAAATTGATGAGGCGGGTTTTCCCCGGCGTACCGGAAACCTTGGCCAAGCCTTTTCGCCCTGTCAGCATATTGATCAGGGATGACTTCCCTACGTTGGAACGGCCAATAAAGGCAAATTCTGTCGGCCCATCTGCAGGGCAATCAGTGACTTTGGCGTAGGAACAGGTAAAATCGGCGCTTGTGATATCCACGGTATGCTATTTATCCGCAAATCTACACAATTGACAGGTAATGCTTAACGCCTACTGTTAGGGTAGGGTTAAAAACCGGGGTAACAGGCAACGGCTGGCAAGAAAATTTTGATTGTTTCCGTTAACCATGGCAAATTGATCAAACCAATCCTAACTATGAAAAATCTTCTTTTGGCATCCCTGTTGCTCTTCGTTTGTCACAGCGCACAAGCACAGTTTTTCTCCTTCGGCCTCAAAGGTGGCATGAATTCTCAAGTAAACAAACCGCTGGACATCATCATTGGCGGTGGCGACACCTCGTTCAATTTTGGGGTGGACAAAATGAAATTCGGTACCCAGTTCGGCGCCTATTTCCGCTTCGGCAAAAAAGTATTCATCCAGCCGGAGTTAATCTTTAATTCCAACAAGACAGATTACAAAATTGGGGAATCCAGTTTTGGGGACGTCATCAAAAACGAACGCTACAATTACCTCGACATCCCCGTAATGCTGGGCTTCAAACTCGGCCCTGTGCGGGTGCATGGCGGCCCTGTTGGTCACTATTTCCTCAATTCTACCTCCGAATTGACGGACATCAAAGGATACAAGGCCAGGTTCCAGCAAATGACCTGGGGCTACCAGACAGGCTTGAACATCGCTTTTGGCCGCTTTTCCGTCGATGCCCGCTATGAAGGCAATTTCTCCAACCAGGGCGACCATATCACCTTCTTTGGCGACAAATACAGCTTCAGCAATGCGCCTTCCCGGATAATCCTGGGCGTGAACATTGCAATAATCAAGTAAGAAAGCGTGCTTTTTACTTTCCCTTTAGATACTTGTCCAAAAATTGCTCCTGCTCCCACAGTACATGCAGGATGTTCTCTTTAGCGGCATATCCGTGGCTTTCTTTGGGCAGGATAACCATCCGTGCGTTGCCGCCAAGCCCTTTGATTGCCTGAAAATAGCGCTCTGTCTGTAAGGTGAAAGTGCCGGGATTGTTGTCGGCCTCACCGTGGATGAGCAGGATTGGCTTTTTCATTTTATTGGCGCTGAAGAAAGGGGACATGCCGCTGTATATTTCAGGGACATCCCAGAAATTGCGCTGTTCCGATTGGAAGCCAAAAGGCGTGAGCGTCCTGTTGTATGCGCCACTGCGGGCGATGCCGCAAGCGAAGTCGTTGGAGTGGCTCAACAGGTTGGCGGTCATAAAGGCGCCGTAGGAGTGCCCGCCGACAGCAACTTTTGTCCGGTCGATATAGCCCAGATTGTCCACGGCATCGATGGCAGCCTTGCCATTGGCGACCAACTGCTCGATGAAAGTGTTGTTCGGCTCAACCGTTCCCTCCCCGATGATCGGGAAAGAGGCATCATCCAACACCACATAACCCTTGGTTACCCAAAAAATAAAGGAGCCGTAGGATGGGAAGGTGAATTCATTGGGGTTTTTAGCTGATTGGCCCGCGCTGTTTTTGTCTTTATACTCCTCTGGATAGGCCCAGATGAGCAAAGGCAGCTTTTCTTTTTTGGTTTTGTCATAACCTGCAGGTAAATACAAGGTGCCAGAAAGGTCTACACCATCAGCCCTTTTGTATTTGATGACCTCTTTTTCCACGTCTTTGATGCTTTCAAAAGGGTTTTTGTTAAACGTGATTTGTTGTAATTCACCCTTTTGCTTGAAGTTGCGGAAGTAATAATTCGGGTATTCATTCTTCGATTGAATCTGCACCAGCGCCAGGCCTTTTTCAAAGTCTTCGATGGAGAAAATATCCTCTTTTTGATCTTTCAGACTTGATTGATACAAGCGGCTTGTTTTTAAAGTCTCGAGGTTGAAGGCATCGATAAACGGGAATTGTCCATCAGCTGTATGGCCTTCGCCGATCAAATACATGTTGCCGTTTTCAATGGCCAGCACATTTTGGCCGTACTGATTTTTTTTCGTCTCAAAACTCCCCGGGTCGCTGTAAATATCCTGGTAATTCCGGTCAAAAATGATTTTTGGAGCCTGGTTTTGGTCAGACGGGTT
>CAYVPM010000421.1:0-4263 GCA_964453475.1 uncultured Saprospiraceae bacterium
GGCTTCAGAGTTGCGCGCGGCATGCGCCGGAGTGCAACCGGTAAGCAAATAGTTTTAGAATTTTACATTTAAAAAAAACATCAACAGCCACCAAAATCAGCGCGGTCATTTTTTAGTAACTAAGTTGGTTCACCACTAGCGCATATAAATTAGGTAACTATACCCAGTTACAGGTTGATTTTTATTTCGCGCAGATTTTGCACAGATTCGGTTGCACAGGTTCTACGCAGAAACATCTGTGCGGAATCTGTGCGTTTTTTTCTGCGTAAAATCTGTGCGAAAAAAACTCGACAGTTTAGTGTGTAACTGGGTATGGTCACTTTAATTTAGGTAACTATACCCGGTTACACCTTGATTTTTATTTCGCGCAGATTTTGCACAGATTCGGTTGCACAGATTTTACGCAGAAACATCTGTGTGGAATCTGTGCGTTTTTTTCTGCGTAAAATCTGTGCGAAAACAACTCGACAGTTTCGTGTGTAAATGGGTATGGTCACTATAAATTATTTTATTTGTCAATCTTGTTCACGGCGCCTCTTTCGATGACATACATTACTATCAGTTGCGATGAGTTCGGCTCCCGTATTGCCCTGCGCCTTACCCACGAATTGAAATAATTTTCAACGTATTTAACCTTAACATTAACCAATTTAAACAAAAAAACCATGGTAGATTACACCCAAAGTGGAAGCCTGAACAACCAGGCCTACAACCTGACCGCAACAATGACGCCCATCGGCCCTTCCTTTATCGTTAAAAAGCTCCGCAAAGACACCCCCTTGGAGCTGGAATTGGCTGGAACTGTTTCCGCCAGTGCGTTGACTGGTTCAAATGGCATACGGTTTGAGATCCGGGCAAACGGACTTGCCCCAAACTTCAAAATTCAGGGCTCGCTTAAAAAAGCCGATTTGTCCGACTCCATTGTGATGAAAAGCGTGTACACGAAGCTGGGTCCGGGCAATTATACCATCCAGGTATATGCACAGGCCGCACCTGCAGGCACCGCTACGGGCGTGATCCTGGATCCAGGCGGATGGGGCGAAGTGATTCTGGCCACAGAGTTTTAAGCTTGTTTGGCTGCTGCGTGCCTTGGAATTTTACAAGCATGCAGCAGCCAACTACCTTCCCTTTACCAGGCAAGAATGGAGAATTTTTGCCTATAATGAAACTATTTGCTGCAATCCACTGTTTTACCTCCGATCTGCAATAGGCAGTTCCGTATTATTTTATCGTAAATTATACCTGTCAGTACCTACTTATTCTGTATTTTTTAATTGATAATCTGATATTTCAACCATTTACCCTTTCGGTATTACACTCAACATTAATTTTCAAGCGTTTAATCCGCGAATTACCTATTACTTTGCGTTGAAAAAACGTATTTTACAAACACTTATGACTAAGAAAAAGAAGTTCGGTGGCAAAAAGATGACCGCCCAACAGCTTCAAATTGAAATCCTCAAATATTTGCTCGGACACCCCAAGAAGCAATTCTCCCCGCAACAAATTACCCAGCAACTCCGCGTCGAAAACAATAAAGATTCCGCAGAACACGCCCTGCGCCAACTGGTGCAGGTAGGCTCGGTCGTAGAACATTCCCTCAACCGTTTCGGCATTGCCCTGGGCAATCTGACCTCAGCGCCCAATGATGAGGCTGTTGAAAAGCCCGAAAAATTTCGCCCTGAAAAATCCAGGGTAGAGCCTTTCCAGAAGCCCGAAAAATCGCGCGACAAATACAGTACCGGCGATTCCAAAACCCCGTAAAGCCATTGAAGGCCGCGTGGATATGACGCGTACGGGCGCTGCCTACATCGTGTCTGAAATGCTCGACACGGATGTATATGTATCACCCAAGCACGTGAATGGCGCCTTGAACGGCGATACCGTACAGGTGCTATTGTTCCCCGCTCCGCCCATGCGCAGGGGCGGCCAACCCATGCGCAAGCCCGAAGGCGAAGTCCTGATGGTGCTCAAACGCGCGCACGAAATTTTTATGGGCACCTTGCGCATCAGCCGCAAATACGCCCTGTTCCTGCCCGACAACCCCAACATGCCCACCGATATCTTCGTTCCCCTAGAAGCCTGCAACGGTGGCCAGGACGGCGACAAGGTGGTGGTGCAAGTCACCGACTGGCAGGAAGGCAAAGGACGCGTGCCGGTAGGCAAAGTGAACCAGGTGCTGGGCAAAGTAGCCGGCAATGACTTTGAGATGAAAAAAATCCTGGTAAACCAAGGCTTCCCACTGCAGCACTCCGAAGAAGCCGAGGCCGAAGCTGCCCGCATTCCGGAGAAAATATCCCCACAGGAAATACAGCGCCGCCGCGATTTCCGGGAAGTGCTCACCTTTACCATCGACCCGGAAGATGCCAAGGATTTCGACGATGCCCTGAGCATTCAACAACTGGAAAACGGCCACATCGAAATCGGGGTGCACATCGCCGACGTGACGCATTTTGTAAAGCCCGATTCCATATTGGACAAAGAGGCTTACGACCGCAGCACCTCGGTGTACCTGGTGGACCGCTGCAACCCCATGTTGCCGGAAAAAATATCCAACAACCTTTGCTCGCTGGTGCCGGAAGAGGACAGGCTCACATTTTCTGCTGTTTTCACTTTTGATGAAAAGGATAAAATTGTGAAACGCTGGTTTGGCAAAACCGTGATTTTCAGCGATAAACGCTTCGCATACGAAGAAGCCCAAACCATCCTGGAAAAGAAAGCGCCCAAAACACTTAAGTCCCACCCGCTTTTCGAACAACTCGAATGGGCCTTGCAACACCTAAACCGCCTGTCGAAAAAAATGCGGAAAGAGCGCGAGAAAAACGGCGCTATTTCTTTTGAAACAGATGAAGTGCGTTTCCGACTGGATGAAGACGGCGTCCCCATCGAAGCTTATGTGAAAGACCGCAAAGACGCGCACCTGCTCATCGAAGACTTTATGCTGCTGGCCAACAAAGAAGTGGCCTTGTACATGCAACCACCCGCCGCAAAGCGCGGTGAAAGCCGCGCGGCACACGCCAGCGGCAAACCAATTCCTTTCATTTTCCGCGTACACGACTTGCCCGACATGAGCAAAGTGGCTGATTTTGCCCGCTTTGCCACAGAGCTGGGCTACCCCATGAAAGTGGATACTCCGGACCAAATCGCCAAATCCTTCAACGGCCTCATGCAGGCCGCTCAAAAGAACGAGCGCCTGAAACTGCTGGAACCCCTGGCCATACGCACCATGTCAAAAGCGGTTTATTCCGCCGAAAACATTGGCCACTACGGACTCGGGTTTTCACATTACAGCCATTTCACCTCGCCCATCCGCCGCTACTCCGACGTGCTGGCCCACCGCATCCTGGAGCGCAACCTCGACGGCAAAACCTACCGCGTGGATGAATCCAAACTGGAAGAACAGTGCAAGCATATCAGTAACCAGGAGCGCAAAGCTGCCGATGCCGAGCGGGAAAGCATCAAGTACAAACAAGCTGAATTCCTCAAAAACAAGATCGGCCAAACCTTTGAAGGCGTCGTAAGCGGCATGATCGACCGCGGCTTTTTCGTGGAGCTGCCCGATTCAAAAGCTGAGGGTCTGGTCGAATTCCGCTACCTGGACGATACCTACACCCTGGAAGACGGCAACCTGCGCGCCGTGGGCCGCCGCTATAAAAAGGAGATTAAAATGGGCGATAAGTTGCAGGTGAAGATCGCCGCGGTGGATATGGGGAAACGGCAAATTGAGATGGAGTGGGTGGTTTGACCCCTTTCCATACCACTTGACATATCGTTTCACACAACGACAATACGACACAACGGTATAAGGACTTAATATTAAGCGCTTTGAGCTTTATGTCGTTGCGTCGTTGTACCGTTGTGTAAAACAAATTATCAAGTAGTGTACTCCACCACTTACGGTATAGAAAACTGCTTCAACCAATTCCAGTGAACTTCTGCGCCTTTCATCCAGTGGTTGGTTCCGTTGGGATAAACATGTCCCAGGCCTTTTACAAACACAAAGTTGTAGTAAACATTGGGGTTCCCATCGGCAGCGGCAAAGCTGGCGATTCGGGCCGTTGAGGTGTCGCCACTAAGGGTATAGGTGTTGTGCAGGTTGAAGCTTTTCACATGCGTCTGCCTTGCCCGGAACGGCAATCTATCCAAGCGGACCAAAACAGTGTCGATCAGACTCAAGGGAATTTCTTCGCCATCTACCCCAGGGCCATAGTCTTTGTTGCCGAGTTGCATTGCAGTGGGTATCCTGCGCAGGGGCGTATACGT
>CAYVPM010000422.1:0-4260 GCA_964453475.1 uncultured Saprospiraceae bacterium
CACCTACACTCGGGGGGCTGTATCGAAAAGTCTATAAACTGGACGACAGCCACATGACCGATTTTGTGGAAGGACGTTTGTACGTTAGTGTGAAAACCGCATCGCATCCCAACGGTGAAATCCGCGGTCAAATGAAGAATAGCCTGCGCAAAGGCTACGCCTTCGATTTGTGCAAGAACCAGATGGTGCCGCCCACGAATTCAACTGGTATCGGCGTTGGTATGGCATCGGTGGATCAGGCAAACTGCTACCTGAACTACAAAATTATTCATGACCGATTAATTGGAACCCTTACCGAGGCATTAATTTGCCAGGCGCCCGCCACCATGAATGGCAGCGCGCTTTATCCATTGCCGATCAACAAACCCCTTATGCCGGGACATCAAGAAATTTTGGCAAGCCATGGGGTGGCCATTGAGTTGGGCGAAACCTATGTGATGTTGGTCTCCGACCAATACCCCAACGGCGAAATCCGCGGTCAAATAGTGCGGGGCTTCAGTTGCCCGGAAGTAACAGGGGTTTCTATCCTTCAAAACCTCCGTGAAGTAAACGTTTCGCCTGTGCCTTTCAATACAGAATTGAACCTTTCTTTTGACAGTCAATCGCCTTTTGAAGGGCGTATTGTACTATATGATGCCTTCGGGATTCAAAGTCTGGTGTTGCCGGTACAAATAATGGCAGGGCCCCAGACCATCCAAATCCCAACAGTTAATTTGCCAAACGGTTTTTATACCATGATGCTGGAAACGCCAAACAAAGGTTCCAGTATGGTGCTGAAAAAATTGATTCGGCAGGATTGAAACTGCCGTTTCTAAGTCAATTTTGCACAAAATGGTACCTTGTTCTGCCACTGTATCGCCCTAATGCGTACTTTCGGCCTGCTAATCTTTTTACCCAATTTATTTAGACTTATGAAACAATCATCGTTCTTTTCCAGGTTCCTTTTAATCGCAATTTTTGCACTCCCTTCGCTTCAACTCTTTGCTCAAAACAATACTGTAGTTCAACTGAAAGGATCAAAAATGCGCGTGCCATTGGAAGTGCATCCCGGGGAGAACAATGTTGTATTGAGCGGCTTGATCGCGGGCAACACCTATAATGTGGTTGCCGCCAGGGCAGTAACGGGGCAGGCCGTTGATCTGGAGCTGAAAAGCGCTAATCTCAGTACAAACGGAGCGAGCCAAGTCGAAGTTTTTTCCGAACGAAAAAATATCCTGCGCTTTGTTGCCGATGCTGAGAACCTCAGCTTTTCCATATTGGCAAATTCCAGCCAGTCGGTAAGTTCTATTCCCATGTTCCTTTCTGTGGCTTGTGAAACCTGTGTCGAACCCGTGGTATCTGCGCAAAAACCGCTTGCCGAAGCACTGGCAAACCTCCAGGTTCAGCATAATTCTTCAGCGGAAAGCCTTATCAAGAATACGCTGATAGGGGGCGATTGCTTCGCTATTTCCAATGTCACTTCGAAGGGCAACCCTTTGTCGCGCGGTACATTCAGCAACGGCAGCACCAACATCGACCTTGGCTCCGGCATGGTGATGAGCACAGGCAACATAAACATACTGCCTGGCCCGAACTTGTGGCCCGACGGAGATGGCGGCTTTGACGTTTCAGGGGCTGATGTGAACCTGTCCAACCTGGTGAGTGGGCAGTTGTTCGATGTGAATGTGATCGAGTTTGATTTTACCCCAACAGCCAATACGGTACAGTTTGATTTTGTATTCGGTTCGGAAGAGTACTGTGAGTGGGTTGGTACCGATTTCCTGGATGTATTCGGATTTTTCATCAGTGGGCCGGGCATCAACGGCGTTCAAAACCTGGCTGTAATACCTGGCACAGGTGGCGTACCGGTAACGACCAACAACGTCAACCATATCAACAACAGCGTATATTATGTGAACAACAACCTCAACCTATTTGAGTGCTTGTTCTCCCCGGCCAACCACCTTGCAGAGTGTGAATTGGATGGCTGGACCAAACCCTTAACCGCGATTGCTACCGTTGTGCCTTGTTCTACTTACCATATCAAGCTAGCCATAGCGGATGTGGTAGATGGTTTGTGGGATTCTGCGGTTTTTTTGCGCGCTAATTCCTTTAATGCGGGCGGAACCGTCGTTGCTTCTCCGGCATACCAGCAGCCTGCTCTAGATAAGGCTTACGAAGGCTGTGCCAACGGGAGCATCCGTTTTGACCGGGGCAACAGCGATTTGAGTCAGCCATTGACCGTCAATTTCAGCGTTTCGGCTGCCAGTACCGCCATAGCAGGCGTTGATTATGCGCCATTGAACAGCCCTGTGACCATCCCGGCAGGCCAGTCTTCGTTGTTGTTGCCCGTTGATGTGTTCTCGGATGGCTTGGTGGAAGGTGAAGAAAGCATTCGGCTGTTGATCGACAATTCCTGTCAATGCCGACAGGCAGAGGTGCATTATTTGATTGATGATAACCTGCCTTTCAATGCATTTGTGTTTCAAGACACGACAATATGTGAAGGGCGGTCAGTGCAGCTTTATGCAGGCACAGATGGAGGCCTGGAACCTTACACTTACTTGTGGAGCGCTGGCGACACGACCCAACATGTTTGGGTAACACCGATAATGACGACCACCTATACCGTCACGATAACGGATGCTTGCGGGGAAACAGCGACCGATGAAGCCCAGGTTGTGGTGATCCCGACGCTGCGTGATACTGCTGCTGTAGGAATTTGCCCTGGTGCTTCCGTTCAAATCGGCGGCATATTTTACAACCAGCCGGGAACAGTAACAGACACCCTGTCCGGCGCTTTCGGCTGCGACAGCATCGTCACCTACATCATCTCGTTATTGCCGCAGCCATCCCGTTCGGTAACCATCACTTTTTGTCCTGGCGAATCTGTCGTCGTGGGCGGCGTTACCATTTCGTCGCCAGGTAGCCTTCTTTTGTTTGTTCAGGCCGCTGTTGGCTGCGATACTTTGGTGGCCTACAACTTTGTGCTGCTGCCGGAGCCGACCCGCGCTCAAACCATCGGTTTTTGTCCGGGTGAATCCGTGACACTGGGCGGCAATACCTACACCCAGCCCGCCACCGTGGTGGTGAAGGAGCCTGCCAGTGTTGGCTGCGATACCATTGTGACCTATACCCTGGAATTGTTGCCGGAGCCGATCCGTGCTCAAACCATCGGTTTTTGTCCGGGCGAATCCGTGACATTGGGCGGCAACACCTACACCCAGCCCGCCACCGTAGTGGTGAAGGAACCTGCCAGCGTGGGCTGCGATACCATTGTGACCTATACCCTGGAGCTACTGCCGGAGCCGACCCGTGCTCAAACGATAGGTTTTTGTCCGGGCGAATCCGTCACCCTGGGCGGAAACACCTATACCCAGCCCGGCACCGTGGTCGTGAAGGAGCCAGCCAGTATTGGCTGTGATACCATCGTCACCTACACTTTGCAATACAGCACTCCTGCGGCATCCAATGTTTCCATTGTTTGCCCCAATGCAGTATCTGTCGCGGTCGGTCCTAACGCCAACAGCGGGGTGGTCAACTACCCTGACGCAACGGCCAGCACGGATTGTGTCTGTCCGGGTATGGACATCACCCACAGCGCTGGGTTGGCCTCCGGCAGCAGTTTCCCCCTGGGCGTTTCACAGGTGTGTTATATGGCAAAAGATGCCTGTGGGCAAACGAAGACCTGTTGTTTTAACGTAACAGTTTCGGAAGAAGACCCTTGCGACATCAAGACCATCGGCTGCATGAAATACGAGCTGCTCACCATTACACAGGATCAGGCACAAAAGAAAACGTACCGGATTCGGGTGACGAACAACTGCCCAGCCCCCTTAATCTACACGGCCATCCAACTGCCTTTTGGGCTTGTGGCAACCTCGCCAGCCGATAATTCCACCTACAATGCCCCAAGCGGCAACCAGTACAAGGTGCGCAACCCCAACTTTTCACCGTTTTATTCGACGCGCTACTCGATGTTGGGAACGGGGATTGCCAACGGCCAATCCGACATCCTGCGCTACACCCTCCCGCCGCAGACGGATGTGACCTACATCCACATCATGGCGAAACTGAGCGTGCAGCAGTATATTGAAGCACACCTGAACACGTTCTATTGTCCGATTGGTATAACACCCCCGGGTGATCGCATAGATGAATCACCCGTTTCCTTAATGCCAGAATGGCCTTCCATCCTTGTTTTTCCCAATCCCGCTGCTGATGCTATCAATGTTGACCTTTCCATTTGGGACGGGCAGCGCGTGCAGTTGCAGGTTTTCA
>CAYVPM010000423.1:0-4253 GCA_964453475.1 uncultured Saprospiraceae bacterium
AATATGAGCAAGCACGAAGGCACATCCGGCTGGGAATTGATGAAAGTGATATTCGCCAGTTCCCTCGGTACGCTGATCGAATGGTACGACTTTTACATTTATGGGGCATTGGCGCCCATTATTGCCCAAAAATTCTTTCCGGCTGAAAACCCCACCGCAGGATTTTTGGCAGCGTTGGCCACTTTTGCCGCCGGTTTTGTGGTGCGGCCTTTCGGCGCCCTGGTTTTCGGCCGCCTGGGCGATGTGGTCGGGCGCAAGCACACGTTCCTGGTGACCCTGCTGTTGATGGGGCTTTCCACTTTTGCCATCGGTTTTGTGCCGGGATATGCGTCCATTGGTGCCGCTGCGCCCGTCATTATCCTGCTACTTCGCCTCCTTCAGGGGCTGGCGCTAGGCGGAGAATACGGCGGAGCAGCCACCTATGTTGCGGAGCATGCTCCAGCAGGCCAGCGGGGTTATTACACCTCTTATATCCAAACCACGGCTACACTAGGCCTCTTCATCTCCCTGGGTGTTATCCTCGTCACAAAATCATGGCTGGGCGATACGGCTTTTAACGACTGGGGCTGGCGCGTGCCGTTTTGGGCATCTATTTTTATGGTGCTGGTTTCGGTGTATATCCGTTTGAAAATGGCAGAGTCGCCGCTGTTCTCAAAAATCAAAAAAGAAGGGAATATTTCCAAGAACCCATTGAAAGAATCTTTCACCAAGAAACCCAACCTAAAACTGGTGCTGCTCGCGTTGTTCGGCGCTGTCATGGGCCAGGGTGTGGTCTGGTACACAGGCCAATTTTATGCCCAAACCTTTTTAGAGCGCACCTGCTCCATCGAATTTGTACAAACCCGGTATATTTTGTTGTTTGCCATAGCCTTCGGCACGGGCTTCTTTATCTTTTGGGGCTGGCTTTCCGACAAAGTTGGGCGCAAATGGATCATGTTGGCTGGAATGTTGCTGGCGGTGCTGACTTACCGACCCATATACAAAGCGATGTACCATATCGCTAAAACCGACGGCAAGGCAGAACTTACAGAAAAAGCCATTAACGCAGAAAGCTATGCCGTCGACAGGGTTTCAGGCGACTCCGTAGTGACAAAAACGGCCATCAAGGTATTTGAAAACGGAAACACCACGAAGACGGTAGCCATTAGCACTTTTTTTGCCGACAAGGCAGCTTCGCCAAAGCTTCAAAAATCGACAGTAAGCTGGATGTCATCCGGCAATTTTTGGCTGTTGGTTTTGTTGGTGTTCGTCCAGATTTTCTATGTCACCATGGTTTACGGGCCGATCGCCGCATTTTTGGTGGAGCTTTTCCCAACGCGCATCCGGTACACCTCCATGTCGTTGCCCTACCATATCGGGAACGGTATTTTTGGCGGGCTAACCCCTTTGATTGCCACCCGCTTGTTTGATGTCTCGAAAACGCAGGAAAACCCGTCTGGCGACCCTTTTGTCGGGCTTTGGTACCCGATTGCCATTTCGGCCGTCTGTTTTGTCATTGGTTACCTATACTTGCCCAACGGCAGGAAAACGCAGGCGGAATAAATTTGTGATTACGATATAATTACTTGAATATGAAATACTTGAAAAGATTTTCAGGAATCGTTTGGATGGTTTTTGCCTTTTTGGCGGTTTACCTGTTGCTACGGCAAGCCTCCACTGAATTTGCCGCAAGCCCAGCCCTGGACACCCGTATTTTCTGGTACACGATCATACCGGTGTTTATTCCGATCATGGCAGGGCTTGGGCTTTTTGGATACTATTGCCTGAAAGGAGAATATGATGAAAGTCATTTTTGAAAAAGTGGAAGAATAGTTTTTATGTTCATTTGATGCAATTTTATTGTTGAAAATTTACGCTTGAACCTTATGCCTTTGCAAATTACATCTTTAGAACAATACCACCAGGAATACAAGCGCTCCGTAGAAACGCCGGAAGCCTTCTGGGCGGAGCAGGCCGAAAAATTCCAGTGGAAAAAACCCTGGAAAACAGTCCTGAAATGGAATTTCAAAAAGCCCGAAATCAAGTGGTTTGTGGGCGGTAAATTGAACATCACCGAAAATGTGCTCGACCGCCACCTGCCCAGCAGGGCCAAACAAACCGCGATCCTTTGGGAGCCAAACGACCCCAAGGCAAAGCCGCGCAAGATCAGCTACAAGCAATTGTACCAGCAGGTATGCCAGTTGGCCAATGCCCTCAAAGCACAAGGCATCAAAAAAGGCGACCGGGTGTGTATCTACATGCCCATGACCCCCGAACTGGCCATTGCCCTGCTGGCCTGCGCCCGCATAGGTGCCATCCACTCCATAGTATTTGCAGGTTTTTCAGCTATTTCTGTTGCAGACCGGATCAAAGACGCGCAGTGCAGCGCTGTTATCACGTCAGACTACAACGCCCGTGGCAACAAAAACATCCCGGTAAAAGCCATTGTGGATGAGGCACTTGCGCTTGGCTGCGAATCGGTGCGTACGGTAATTGTCCACAAAAATACCGGCGAAAAGGTCGCATGGCAGGAAGGCCGCGACCATTGGTGGCATGAACTGACAGCTGGGAGGCGAAAAAGCTGCAAGGCCCAGTCCATGGATTCCGAGGATCCCCTTTTTATCCTCTACACTTCCGGCTCTACCGGAAAACCCAAGGGCGTGGTACATACCCAGGGCGGATACATGGTGTACACCGAATACACCTTCCGCAATGTGTTCCAATACCAGGAGGGCGAAGTGTATTGGTGCACCGCCGATATCGGCTGGATAACCGGACACTCCTACATCGTTTACGGCCCCTTGCTGGCAGGCGCCACCACCCTGATGTTCGAGGGCGTGCCTACTTACCCGGATGCCGGCCGCTTTTGGGATGTGGTGCAGCGGCATAAAGTCAATATTTTTTACACGGCGCCGACAGCCATACGCGCCTTGATGGCCGCCGGCGATGCATGGGTGAGAAACCGCCGAATGCCTTCGCTGCGCGTATTGGGCACCGTCGGCGAGCCCATCAATGAGGAAGCGTGGCACTGGTACAACGAAAAAATCGGTAAAAAGAAATGTCCGATCGTAGATACCTGGTGGCAGACCGAAACCGGGGGCATGATGATAACGCCTGTTGCGGGCATCAC
This sequence comes from uncultured Saprospiraceae bacterium, assembly GCA_964453475.1. Taxonomy (GTDB): domain Bacteria; phylum Bacteroidota; class Bacteroidia; order Chitinophagales; family Saprospiraceae; genus M3007. The sequence goes on from CAYVPM010000423.1 coordinate 3,110, forward strand.
CCCCACCAAACCCTGCTTTGCCACCTTGCCCTTGCCAGGCGTTCAACCCGTTTTGGTGGACGCAAACGGCAAAGAAATCCACGGAAACAATGTGGAAGGTATGTTGTGCATCAAATTCCCCTGGCCCGGCATATTGCGCACTACATGGGGCGACCACGAACGCTGCCGACAAACTTATTTTGCAACCTTTAAAAACCTGTATTTCACTGGCGACGGCGTTCGGCGCGACCAGGATGGCTACTACCGCATTATTGGCCGCGTAGACGATGTGATCAATGTTTCAGGGCACCGCATCGGCACCGCAGAAGTGGAGAACGCGCTCAACGAGCACCCAAACATCGTGGAGAGCGCAGTAGTTGGCTATCCGCACGACATAAAAGGGCAAGGCATTTATGCCTACGTGATCATTTTGGGGCAAGTGGGCGATTTCGAGGCCTTCAGGAAGTCGGTGCTGGAAGTGGTGAACAAGGAGATCGGCCCGATTGCCAAGCCCGACAAAATCCAGGTGGTGCCGGGCTTACCCAAGACCCGTTCGGGCAAGATCATGCGGCGCATTCTTCGTAAAATCGCAGAAGGAGACACCTCCAATCTTGGGGATATTTCCACCTTGTTGAACCCCGAAGTAGTGGAAGAGATAATATCCGGGGCAAAGCGTATGTAAAAAGGTATGGCCCGCCCCATTACTGGAGACGGGCCAATCTTGAAATACCCACTTTACTAAATGCTTATGGTGTTGGCGGCACTGCTACACTGCGAAGGCCACCTTGTTCTCCAGCTCAAAATGCTCCAAATGCGGGTGCTCATAGAAACTGACTTCGCCCGTTTCAATGTTGTACATGCCACCTACAATGGCAATCGCGCCTTCATTGACCATACTTTCCAGGATTGGACTGCGCTTGGGGATTTCGTCCATGACGTAATGCACATTTGTAGCGGCCACTTCGTTGGGGTATGCATAAGGGTCGTTCTGGTAATTGCCTGTTTTGGGCGTCAGGGCAATGGCGGGCTTCACCTTTTCCAATAGCCCCGTCAGGTTGCCCATTACCACGTTATCGCAAGCGCCTTTAATGGCTCCGCACCTGGTATGGCCAAGCACTACCACGATTTTTACCCCTGCTACTTTGCACGCAAACTCCATAGAGCC
>CAYVPM010000424.1:0-4245 GCA_964453475.1 uncultured Saprospiraceae bacterium
CGTGTGAGGTATTCGCGCCGTATGATGAGTGAAAGTTTCGACATTTTTTTAAGTTTGTTTACCGGCCTTAGCCAAGGCTTCGGCGGGTCGTTGCACATAGTCCAATTAGCTAATTAATGCTCCGTTTCTGCCACACGTTGGATAAATATCTCATTAAACGTAGGCAAAATCTCCTCGAACCGGGTAATGCGGGCGCCTTTTTTCAGGAAGGATTGCAGCAGCGCATTGCTGTCATTTTCATCCTCCAACTGAAAAGTTATGGTATTTTTATCCTGGCTAACGATTGGGAAACGCTCTGAGGATTCTATTTGAACCGCGCCTTGGGTTTCGACCTGGAACAGGTTCTGTTTGTACTGGTTTTTAATGGCTTGTACTTCGCCGTAGAGCACGTTTTTCCCTTTGTTGATCAGCACAATGTGGTCGCACATTTCTTCTACTTGCTCCATGCGGTGCGTACTGAAAATGATGCTGATTCCCGATTCGTTAAGCTGCCGGATTTCTTCCTTGATGAGGTTGGTATTGATCGGGTCGAGGCCCGTGAACGGCTCGTCGAGGATGAGTAGTTGGGGCCTATGGATGATGGTGGCGATGAACTGGATTTTCTGCTGCATCCCTTTCGAAAGGTCTTCGATTTTCTTCTGGTACCAATCTGTGATCTGGAATTTTTCGAGCCAGTGGTCGATGGCATCCTTGGCTTGTTGCTTGCTGAGCCCCTTGAGTTGGGCAAGGTACAGGAGGTGTTCTCCAACCTTCATTTTTTTATACAGCCCGCGCTCTTCCGGCATGTAGCCAATTTTTTCAGGAGAGCGGGAGTTCAATTTTTTGCCATCCAGGAGAATCGTGCCTTCATCAGGCCCAGTGATGGTGGTTATCATGCGGATCAAGGAAGTTTTGCCGGCGCCGTTGGGCCCAAGCATCCCGAAGACACAACCTTTGGGCACCTCTAAACTGACATCGTTGACAGCCCGGTAATCGCCATAAGTTTTTGTGACGTTTTGTACAGAAAGGATCATGAAATGATTGATTTGGTGGATCGATGATTCATAAGGATGCCTGGGGAGATTCAAAAGTCGCCAAAGATGCGCCAGTAAAATGTTTTTTTCGGCAAACGGAGGAAATTTAAAGTTTTGAGGACAAGGAATTGCGATGAAGGGGGAATGCAACCTGGCATGCAGGGCCTGTTCCCATATGCTTTTGCGTGATGGATAAATGGGTATAGCTCCTTTGTGCCGTGGGGGACTGGGCGGATGCCAGCAGTTTCACTGCAAATAAAAAATGAATTATTTACAAAAGGTAATTTTACTGCAAATAAAAAAATGTTATATTTGCAGTAAATCTATTTAATGCAAATAAGAATTGTTGCGTGAATACAAAACCCATCAGTGAATTTATCGCAGGCAGCTGGGAACAGCAATACGGTTTCAAAAGCTTTTTGCCCGCCACCATCAACGTTGATTGGTGGATAGACGACCCGGTTTTGCAGCAATTGCTTAGCGAGGCTGACCGGAAATTAGGAGCGCTAAACACTTACAGCGCTTTGGTGCCCGATGTCGATTTTTTCGTAAAAATGTACGCAGCAAAAGAGGCTACCCAAAGCAGCAGGATTGAAGGCACTCAAACCGAATTCACAGAAGCGGTGATGTATGTGCAGGATATTATGCCAGAACGTCGGGATGATTGGGAAGAAGTACAGAACTACATCAAAGCCATGCGTTTTGCGGTTGAAAACCTGGAAAAGCTCCCGCTCAGCAACCGTTTGCTACGGCAAACACATGGCGTGTTGCTGCAAGGAGTCAGGGGCAAACACAAACAACCCGGCGCTTTCAGAAATAGCCAAAACTGGATAGGAGGGGCTTCACTCAAAGACGCTGTTTTTATTCCACCGCATCATGAACGCGTGCCAGAATTAATGGGGGATCTGGAAAAGTTCCTGCACAAGGAAGACATTAACACGCCGCCCCTTATCCGGGCTGGCATCGCGCATTATCAGTTTGAAACCATCCACCCCTTTTTGGATGGTAACGGCAGGCTGGGCAGGCTGCTGATTACATTATACCTGGTGAGCAATCAGTTGTTGGCCAAGCCATCTTTGTATTTGTCAGACTTTATTAACCGCAACAAAGGTTTATACTATGATAACCTGACAGCAGTCCGCAGGTCGAACGACCTGAATCAATGGCTGCGTTTTTTCCTGGTTGGCATCCGCGAAACAGCGGAGGATGCCGTAAAAACATTCCGTCAAATTCTGGCCTTAATAGCCGACATCGAAAACGAGCGGCTCCCGAAACTAGGGAGAAGAAGTACCTTGGGCAAAGAGCTGCTACACATTTTGTACCAGCAGCCCGTGATGAGCCCTCAAAAGATGGCGGAAGCCTTGGGTGTGAACCCATCTACAGCCAATCGACTGATCGAACTGTTTGTGCAACAAGGCATTCTGGTGGAAAGGACCGGGCAAAAGCGCAACCGCCTGTTTGAGTTTAGGGAGTATTTGTTATTGTTTGAACATTAATTCTGTATACCGACTCACAAATACTCATTAGTTTTGAGGGTTCAAGCGAACAACGGTTTTTTATTGGCGACACCGCGCGCCCAACCACATCGCGACCCATGCTGCTCAAACTGCTGACTCCCGCCTGCCTGGCATTGTTTATGGCTAAAATTTGCCCGCTACAAGCCCAGGATTGCTCCGTGCCTTTCGTCCCATCACAATTCAAAGCCCGCCTTGCCTGGCAATCGACCCAGGACGGCCCGGCCTCCCTAGCCACCCCGGTGGTAGCCAACATGAACCCACAGACCGACGACATGACGGAAATCATCGTGGCAGAGGCGGCTGCCAGCGGACCTGGCAACAAGATTCAATTCTACCGTGGCGATGGCTCCAACGCTGACAACCCCATGGTACTGACGGTGCCGGGCAATTTCGACAACTATCCTGTGCCGGGGCCTACCATCGGCGACGTGAACGGGGATGGCCTTCCGGAATTGCTTATGTCTTGCTCCGACCGCAAAATCCGCGTTTTTCACAACTACACCGAAAACCTGACCGCCCCCATGCAGCACTGGATAACCGGCAGCGGCGACCTCGATGATGTGGATCAACGCGCATTCCTGGCCGATTTCGATGGCGATGGCCTGCCTGAAGTTTATGCCGGCAGCAATATCTTCAAGTTCGATTTTTCCAACCCAGCTGCGCCCACGCTGACAAAAGTCATCAATGGCTTGACCATCAACGGCCAAGCACACTATAACAATTACAACGAAGGCAGTTGCAACCCTACCGCTGTCGATATTCTCTCCGTGGCTGAATGTAGCGGCGACCCGGATTGCGCCGGACTGGAATTGGTGGCAGGTCCCATCATTTATTCCATCGACCTCAACAATGCCGATGGCGACGGTTACCAGATAAAAGTACAGCGGGATTTAAATACAATGGCGCCGCCGCCCGCCGGTTACAGGGATGGTTACACCGCTGTGGCCGACCTGGATTTGGACGGCATCCTCGATGTGGTCGTGACTTCCCGGCGTGCCAACAACCAAACGGGCGTGTACGTGTGGAACAAAACAGGGCTGAAGCGATTTTTCCCTTACCCCATAGCCGCCATCAACAGCGGTAGTCTGGCTTGCATCGCCAATGTATACGATGACACCAAAGCCGGCTACGCCAGTGATTTTCCTGAAATAATTGTGTGCAGCTCCTATAACCTCACTTGCTTTAACATACACGCCGGGGTTTCCAATCCGGCATCGCCCTATTGGTGGAATTTACCCACTACTGACTATTCCGGCTGGACAGGTTCCTCTGTTTATGATTTTAATGGCGACGGCATTTCTGAAATCGTTTACCGGGATGAGCGGGATTTCAGGATATTGTACGGCGGCCCTGCGCCCTTCCCAGCGGGTGTGGATGCCGAGCGCAACTGGCACAAGATTTCCAGTTGGTCGCCAACCTCCGACGAATACCCCGTGGTTGCGGATGTGGACAATGACGGCGAAACGGAGGTCGTGCTGACTGGCAGGATTAGCAGCGGGGTGTTCTTCAACAGCCGCGGCCGCCTGCGGATATTTGAATCGGATGCCGAACCATGGGTACCCTGCCGGAATGTCTGGAACCAATACAACTACTTCATTGTCAATGTAAAAGACGACCTCAGTTTTTCAGGCCAGATGCCAAACCAACACCAGGAACTGCCCGCCGTGGGGTCTGGAAACCGCACTTTCAACCGTTAATTGTCGCAGCATACCTTG
>CAYVPM010000425.1:0-2943 GCA_964453475.1 uncultured Saprospiraceae bacterium
GGGCCACCACAACGCCCAGGCCTCCTGATGCAGGCACAATGGTGCCAAACATGGTGGTTGCCGATTGATAATCGCCAATGGCTATCGGCTGGGTCAGTATCTCGAATAAAAACTGGGTTTCCTTGGGTGTAAATACTTCTTTGCCATAACCGCTGCCACCTGATTTTGGTCCATGCTCGTCGTCGCCATGCGCGAACGCCGGGTTCCAGCCGGGTGTTGAAAACCATGCGCTTGCCAGCAGCAGCAGCACGGTCAGGCTGCGGCTTCTTTTTCGGGAAACGAAAAACATCAAAAAGCCGCCGGCAAGCAGCCCCAGCAGAAAAACGAGCCAGGAATCCATTCCTTTTTCGTCGTTTTGCAAGTCGCTTGCGCCTTCAGGTTGTGGCAGCGACTTTCCCACTTCCACATTTTTCAGCCCGATCATATCAGCGCCATTGGGGTGCGCCACTTGTACGTTGAGGGTGTAAACCTTGTTTTCTGGAAAGGTGACATGGAGTTCATATATCCCTGCGGAAACAGGGTGCAATTCAAATTCGATTTGCGGGTTTTCCAGCGTGCTGATTTTCAGCTCAGCCTTGTCAATAGGCCTGTTGCTGAAATAGTCGGCGAGAAACAAAGTGAGGTGGGCTTCTTGATTGGCTATCAGGGCCGGGTAGTAGAGCGTCAGTTCGTATTTGTCTGATTGCCCATACACTGTGAAATGATCGGCGGTGGCTATGCCTGTGGGCAACTCATCACCGTGGGCGTGCAGGTATTGAGGCGAAAGCAGGCTGAGCAGCGTCAGCATTTGGGCAAAAACGATAGGAAATTTCATTGCCAAATATTTTTGAATGATGGTGGTATACTGTGATTAAAGTGATTTTGAATGATTTGAGCGAAACAAAAGCCTGATTTTAAAATGATTGCAGCATTCCTGTATTCACAACCACTCTGCGTTGACTATAAGTGGTTGTTCTGCGAGGGGGTTATTGCCCCGCAAGGTATTGCATCTGAATCCTTGCTGCATTGAATGCATGGAGCTGGTCGCCATATTCGCGTTGGATGGCGTATGCTTCGTCGAGTATCCGCAATGTGGCGATGTAGTCAATTTGCCCAGCTTCTTGCATACGCATGGCTGCGGAGATGAGGGCCCTGCTGCGCGGCAGCGCCTCGTTTTCATAGAATTGAACTTGAGCGAGCGCCATGAGCGCTTCAACACGGCTTCTTTGTTGTTGCATTGCGAGCGACTGGCTTTCCGCCTCAGAACGTGCCTGGGCAGCACTCCTTTCAGCCTGGGCAGCTTTGATCTCCCCTTGGTATTGTCCGGCCCATAGCGGAACGCCGATGCTGGCGCGGAAGCGGTAGTCGATGGGTGAGTTTTGAGCAGCCTGGTTCAGGTAGCCCAGTGAAAAGTTGGGCAGGGCGCGGCTTTTGGCCAGGTCGATTTGTTGGGCTGCGCGTTGCACGGATTGTTGCTGGAAACGCAGGGATGGGTTATCTGCAAGGCTTTGGGCGGCGTTCAACCCAGCGGTATCGGCTAGCAATGGCGCGAGGTTTCCCAAATCGTTCAGACCGGTAAAAGTTACCAGTTGTTGTCGTGCTGCCGCGACTTTTAGGTCCATACCAAGGCGTTCGAGCCGCACTTTTCCGGCTTCGTTTTCCAACAGCGTTTTTTGTAAAAAATCAATCTCGCCGGCGCTGAACTGCCGGTTGGCGCTTGTCGCCATGGCCTGGTAGAAGCTGTCGCGCTGTACCCATTGCTGCGCTTGAAACACCGCCAATTGGGCTTCCAGATAGAGGGCGCGCACCTGGTATCGCAAGTCGTTGGCCTGCACCAGTTGCCCGGTTTTTTCAAGGCTGGTTTCTGTTTTGGCCGCTTGTTTCTGCCGGGCGTACACCGTTGGGAATTCGAATGTCTGCGTAATTCCAATGGTGTAAAAATCTCCTGTCGGACTCTCGGTATTGATTTCCGGGTTGGGGATGTTGACGGCTGACTTTTCGCCGTGTTTTTTTGCCTGCACGTTAAAAGCGGCGGCCTTGGCGAGCGGGTGGTTTTGAAGGGCTGCGCTGATCACCTCGTCGGGGGCGGTAATTCCCTGCCCGAAAAGACTGTTTGACAAGCCCAAAAAAACCGTTAACTTTAGTAAAGCTTTCATAAAAGTATTTTCAAACCTGGGCACTACAAGTTTTTCAATTGATGTGCCCATCGTATTTTATTAAACCATCAAAACAATGTCAGTCATGCTTCAATTATCAAAACGTCCTTCAGATATGGACGAAAACGAACTTGCAGAAAATGCTGTTGAAATTGGATTCAGCATTCACCGGAAATGGGGCCCAGGGTTGCTCGAAAGTGTTTATGAGGAACTCCTGGTGTTTCATCTGGAGAATCTTGGTTTTTTTGTTGAACGACAAAAAGAGATTCCGTTCGAGGAAGATGGCGTTAAGCTGTCTATTGGCTTCAGAACGGACATCATCGTTGAACGTAAACTTATTTTGGAACTCAAGTCTGTTGACAAGCTTGCTTTGGTTCATTTCAAAGTATTGTTGACCTATTTGAGGATTACGAAAATCAAATTGGGCTTGTTGATGAATTTTAATGAGGCGTATTTGAAGGATGGGATTAGAAGGGTCATAAATGGGCGTTTGTAGTTTTTGTTTTTCACGGTGATAGGAAGAAAAAGTTTCTCACAACGACACGACGACACGACGAGGCGACGTAAAAAAGTTTCTCACAACGACACGACGACACAACGACACAGCTGGAGTGGTTTAGATTCGGCTTTTGTGCGTACTTTTTGATTATCCTTGTGACAAAACGAAATTGGGTATTCGTTGTGTCGTTGTGAGAAACATCGTGTCGTTGTGTCGTTGTGTCGTTGTGAGAAACATTTTTTCCTCGTGTCGTCGTGAGAAACATCGTGTCGTTGTGTCGTTGTGTCGTTGTGAGAAACATTTTTTCCT
>CAYVPM010000425.1:3043-4241 GCA_964453475.1 uncultured Saprospiraceae bacterium
CGTGTCGTCGTGAGAAACATTATTTCCTCGCGTCGTCGTGCCATCCCATACCTATATATCCCCCCGCGGATTAAAATACTCCTCTACCGCCTTCTTCCCCCACACCCAAAAAACCGTGGGCGTCACGATCATATCCAACAGCGTAGAAGACAAGAGGCCGCCCAATATCACCGTCGCCACCGGGTATAGAATTTCTTTGCCCGCCGCTTGGGCATCCAAGGTTAAGGGTATCAGGGCCAATGCCGCCACCAATGCCGTCATCAACACTGGCACGAGCCGTTCGAGGGAGCCGCGTATGATCATCTTTTTGTCGAACTGTTCACCTTCATGTTCCATCAGGTGCAGATAGTGCGAGATCATCATGATCCCGTTGCGGGAGGCAATGCCGGTGAGGGTGATGAAGCCCACCAAGGTAGCCACCGAAAAGGTGCCGCCCGTGAGCCATACCGCGGCCACACTGCCCACCAAAGCCAGCGGTATGTTCAGCATCACCTGTGCTACGATGCGCCAGGAACGGAAATGTGCGTAAAGCACCAGGAAAATACCCAGCAACACAAATATGCTCAGGATGCCGATCAAGCGGGAAGCATCTTTCTGTGCCTCAAACTGGCCGCCGTATTGCAAGAAATAGCCCTGAGGCATAGCCACTTTTTCCCCAACAACCTTTTGAATCTCTGCCACGGTGCTGCCCAGATCGCGGCCCTGTACGTTGCAGGACACCACGATGCGGCGCTGCCCATTTTCATGGCTCACGGAGTTAATGCCTTTTTCATATTCAATATGGGCAATGCTTTCAAGGGGGATCAGGGCGCCATCTGGTGTATGGATCTGCGTTTTTCGGATGTTCTCCAGGTTCTCCCGGTCTTCCGGTACGGCCCGCAACAGCAGGTCAAAAGTTTTTTGCCCGTCCAGAATTTGAGAAATCACTCTGCCGCCATACAGTACCTCCAGGTCGCGGGCAACCTCCCCTGTTTGCATCCCATAGCGCTGCAAGGCCGCACGATTGAGCCGGATGGTTAGTTGCGGCACCAACACCTGGCGTTCTACCTGAACATCCACCGCCCCGGAAACTTTTTCAATTTCCGATTGAACCTCGCTCGCCAGGGCCCGCAATTCCGTCAGGTCTTCGCCGAAAATCTTGATCGCCACCTGCGCGCGTACGCCTGAGAGCAGGTGGTCGAGGCGGTGCGAAATGGGC
>CAYVPM010000426.1:0-3552 GCA_964453475.1 uncultured Saprospiraceae bacterium
GCCCCAGGATTTTGCAGACATGATCGGTTGGGAGGAGTTGGCCGAAGCAACGGGTAAAACCTGGCAAAGTATTCCCGACAAATCCAGGGCGGCCATCTATGCCGAAAACTACGGGCAGGCAGGCGCCATCGAGCATTTTGGACGAAAGTATGGCGTTGGGAACGTGCTGAGTTTCAGCGATTCCTACCGCTATTGGCTGCCAGATTCTCTTCCGGCAAATTTCCAGACCCTGATTTACGTGAACGATGAATTGGGCGACGATATGCCGGGGTTTTTCAACAAAATTGAAAAGGTATGGGAGCTCGACATGCCTCTTTCCCGGCAACATGGCAATCAAGTGTACCTGTGCGAAGGGCCTACCGAAGCTTTTTTTGCACGGATAAATGAGGCGATCAAAAGGGCGAAAGCGAATGAGGATCGGTAGTGCGACCTGAAGGTCGCGCTACCAATGCTTAACACCGCGCCGTTTTCCGTTTCTTCCCGACCCTGCCGGCCTTGGCGGCCTTTTCGAGATACGTTGCAGCCATCGGCACCTGGCAGGCCGTCCCGTCCATGTGTACGGTCACTTGTCCGATGCGTGCAGCCACTTCCTCGGCTTTTTTGGTGAGCGCTGGGATGTAGCAGCCGATGCTGATCACAAAGTTGTTCATGGCATAAGCCACCCGGTTCTGGCATTGGTGGATTTCAGCGCCGGCCTTGTCCAGCAATTGGCGATAGCTTTCAATGTCGAGGTCTTCATCCCGGTTTACACTCGCATAATAAGCCAGGGTACCCCAGCCCGCTGCAGCAATGTTCTCTTCCTTAGCCTCGATCCATTTTTTCCCGAGTTCGAAGCCGAATTTTGTCTCGGCTGCCACCCAGGGCACGGCATATTCGCTCAGGTAATACCAATATGCCTGGCGCACCCAATCCTCCAGTTGTGCCTCGGTGATCCTGGTTTCATCGGCCATCAACCCGGCCAGGTACATGGCATCGGAGTTTCCCGTGGCGTACAGGGCCAGCGAGAGCTCGTGGTTTTTCTTGGTTTTTTTCAGTATTTTCTTTAAATCCTGAACTTTTACGCCGAAAAACGGCTCTTTCGCCCCGTGGCGCATGAGTGTTTTTTTGGTGTTCGGGTCGCCGTATTGTTCGAGTTCTTTTAAAATTTCCTGTGCTGTCATCACCTTAGTTTTTTTGTAATTTCCAGAGGTTTGTGCCAATAAACATCAGGTGCCGTCCTTCCGCTGTTGTATGGCTGTTGGAATAATAGAAGGCAAGGCTGCTTGTTGTCTCGCTGGGTTCAATCCAGGTTTCGCCTGCGTCGTTGGTTTTGGCAAAAAGATCGTTGGTCTGGACATTATTAATTGCACAAACGCTTTTGGTTTTTAATATCAGCCCTTCTTCCGGGCTGCTGAAATCGATCAGCCTGGCGGTGCCGGCAAACATAGGTTTCCAGGAGATTCCGCCGTCTTCCGTTTTTAGGACGTTATCGGAAAATGCTGCAACCATGTGTTTGTTATCTATGATTTTTAAATCTCGAATATAGCCTAATGGCGTTTGAATGGTTTTGATCAGGTTTCCGGTTTTATCCATGACGAGGATTCTCCCGCTATGCCCCGAGGCGTAAATCTTGTCTTGAAAAAGTTGAAAACTGAAGGAGCTGAAGATAAATCCCAAATTTGAATCCTGGTTGATGCTGTAGAAACTTGCACCGCCGTCATCGGAACGCACCATACTGTTGACGCCGGCCCTGTTGAGCATGGCAAACAGTCGGCCCTCTTCGTCAAATTGCAGGTGGTTCAAAAAACCCTGGAGATTTGGGTATTCGACAATCGTCCAGGAATTGCCGCCATCCAGGGTTCTCAGCGCCACGCATTTGTCCTGGCAATTGGCGGGGCAACCAGTGTTGTCATACACAGAGATGAGCCCGGCGTTTCCAACCTTGAAAGCCATGCTTATGGCTTGATATGCTATATTAACCGACAAATCCGTCCAGGTTTTTCCGCCGTCGACAGTTTTGAACAGCGTTACAAATCCCCCGGCATTCGAGGTGCTCAAGGCGTAACCCGTATTATCGTCGATGTATTGGAAGGCATCTATTTTAAACGCATTGAAATCCACGGCCCCGATAAGCTCGATGGAATAGCCTTCCGGGGCCAGGTATGTTGTGTTTTCGTCGCAGAAACCGTCTGGATCGTGGTAGATCAGGTCTTCGGGGCTGCATGCATAGACGAGGCTCAGTGTCCCCATTAACAGCAGGATTGTGTTTTTCATGTTTATCCTATGATTAAAGTGATTCTGAATGATTTGAGTGACCCCTACGCCCTGAAAAAGGGCTTCGGCGGGTAAAAAACAAATGCCTTTTTTTAAAATGATTGCAACATTTCTGCATGCACAATCACTTTGCGTTGACTATAACAGAATTGAATTATAATACCTCACGCCGCCAGGTTTTGTGCATTCCGATGTTTGTAATCAATTCAAAATCAGTTGAATCAATCGTTTTCAATCGCAAAAATCAGGCGAATCACAGTATATGTTTAATTGCCATTGCGGGTTCTGGCACATAATGCCCGTTCCCCCCCGCGCGTGCATCGTTGAACGAATTAGGTACCTTGTTCGCGTCGGTCAGCTGCTCCCAGGTAACGTGCTCCGTGCCGGAGTCGCGCTTTTCCATGGTGATACAAGCTTCCACCGGGCACACCAGGGAGCATAAATTGCAGCCGACGCAGTTTTCTTCTATGATGGAAGGCACCCTGTTGGCCGGGTCTGCGGCGATGGAAATGGCCTGGTGCGCCCCGTCTTCGCAGGCGATGTAGCACAATTGGCAGCCGATACATTTTTTGGCGTCGATGCTGGCCACCACTTTGTGTTTGAGGTTCAGCTCTTTCCATTCCAGCACATTGGGCAGGGCTTTGCCCGCAAAATCGTAAATGGTGTTGAACCCGCGCTCTTCCATAAATCGCCGCAGGCCACTGTCCATCTCCCGCACGATGCCGAATCCGTAGTGCATGGCTGCGGTGCAAACCTGCACGGAAGTGGCCCCCAGGAGGATGTATTCCACCACGTCGCGCCAGGTTTCGATGCCGCCGATACCGCTGATGGGTGTTCCGGCTATTTCGGGGTGCTGCCCAAGTTGCCGCACCATGTTCAGGGCAATGGGCTTCACCGCCGGGCCACAGTACCCGCCATTGGTGCCCCGGCCGTCCACATTCGGGTAGGGCGCAAAAGTATCCAAATCGATCCCGATGATGCTTTTAAAGGTGTTGATCAGGGAAATGGCGTTGGTGCCGCCTTGCACCGCTGCCAAACCTGGGTCTTCAATGTTGGAAATATTGGGCGTGAGCTTCGTAATCACCGGGATTTTGGCCGCCTCCATTACCCAGCCCACGATGGTTTTCAGCACTTCAGGCTCCTGCCCCACAGCCGAGCCCATACCGCGCTCGCACATGCCGTGCGGACAACCGAAGTTCAGCTCGATCCCATCGGCCCCGGCGTTCTCTACGTCTCGGATGATCTGCTGCCACTCGGCCCTGGTTTCCACCATCAGCGAGGCTATCACGGCATGGTTGG
>CAYVPM010000426.1:3562-4236 GCA_964453475.1 uncultured Saprospiraceae bacterium
CTTCCTCAATTTCCCGCAGGTTGTCGGCCAGCGTCCGGTCGGTGATCAGCTCGATGTTGGTAAAACCTGCCATCCGGGTGTCGCGGTAATTGAGCCCGCCGTAGCGGCTCGACACGTTGATAACCGGCACGCCCAGGGTCTTCCACACCGCCCCGCCCCAACCTGCATCGAATGCTTTCATGATCTGATACCCGGAATTGGTGGGTGGCGCGGATGCCAGCCAAAAAGGGTTGGGCGCTTTGATGCCTGCGAAGTTTATGGATAAGTTGGTCATGGTTTGGTGATTAGTGATTGGATGACTGGTGATTGGTGCACAGCATTTTGGATTATGTTTGGCTGTGTTTTTCAGCGCGTTTGCGAATAGTGATTGGTGATTGGATGACTGGTGATTGGTGCACAGCATTTCGCTTTGGTCCGGAATTGGTTTTCAGCACTTTTGGTTCATAACTAGATGGTTATTAGGCAATTAATTGCGTTCTAGAATATTTCATTTATTTAACCCTGTTTATCATGGCATATCATTATAGTTACGGATTTGGAGGTTTACAAACATTGTCGGCATTTGCAGAAAGACATTTCAGACCTCACGAGGGGTAACCCCAATAGCCAACCCAATATTCGCCAAACCGCTGAAAATCGATGCCCAACCAGAACCAAAATGACGTGCACCAATC
>CAYVPM010000427.1:0-4228 GCA_964453475.1 uncultured Saprospiraceae bacterium
CTTTGTTATTGCCCAAGAGATTTCGCTTGGCCCTGTGGTTGGAATAAATTATGCCACACTGAGCAATGCACCCAACAACGCCCGTGCGATCATTGGCGCCAATGTCGGCCTGACCATGGTTTACAGTACGGAAGAACACTGGGGACTTGGATTCGACCTCAAATATTCAGGCGAGGGAATGATCGTGGAGCAGCGCGGGATTACCGCCAAAACCCGTCTGGAATATGTCAGGTTGCCGCTTAAAGTTTTCTATTTCTTCAATAAATTCGGCGATGATTTCAGGCCCAAAATTTACGCTGGCCCCTCATTTGGTGTGCTGGTGGGTGGAAAAACAGAGGGATTCACCGAATTTGGCACCTTTAAAGCTAACTCGACAGACTATTATGAACGAGTCGATGTAGGGGCACTGATCGGTACAGGTTTCAACTATCGCATTACGCCCGGTACCTGGCTCAATTTTGATATCGCCTACGCGCATGGCCTTACCAATATCGCCAAATCCGGCACAGCAAAAAACCGAACAGTTCTCGCGACCTTGGGATTGGCTTGGGGCTTAAAATAAGGTAACTAAACCCAGTTACACCTTGCATTCAGGTTGATTTTTATTTCGCGCAGATTTTACACAGATTCGGTTGCACAGATTTTACGCAGAAACATTTGTGTAGAATCTGTGCGTTTTTTTCTGCGTAAAATCTGCGCGAAAACACCTTGACAGTTTTGTGTGTAAATGGGTATAGTCACTTAATTTCTTGCCAGCTGGTGGCTATACAAGAAGCCTGAAAGCTGGTGACGGCCAGGCTTTTTTGCGTCAAAAATCATTGATTGCCAATTTGTTAAATAAATTTTATCATCATTTCCCCAAAAAACTACCGGGCGAGTAAAGCATGGTAGTTGTCCTTTTGGGCAGGGGAATATCGCTGCACCTTTGTACTGTCAATAACGCGAAAGAAAAAGTGGAAGCGCAGCAGGGCGGAAATTATTGACCAACAGATTCGACATCTTTCATGAGATTATACAAGGGAAATTGGCCGCGGCGCAAACGAGCGCTGCGGCTTTTTCTATTTATAGGAGACAGATTATCAGCAACTTAGCGAAAAAATGCTCTAGCAATTCAAAAAACCAGGTGGGCGAGAATAGCTTGGTTTCTGTCCTTTTCAGGCGGGAAGAATTGCCCCACTTTTGTACTGTCAATAAGCGGAAGCACAAGTGGAAGCGCAACTGGACGGAAATTATTGACCAGCAGATTCGATATCTTTCATGAGATTATACAAGGGAAACTGGCCGCGGCGCAAACGAGCGCTGCGGCATTTTCTTTTTAGATAAAAGAAAAAAGAGGGGGAGCAGTCAAACTGCTCCCCCTCGGGCATAAATTTTATTCCATCAAAGGAATTACTTCACTACGACAAATTTCTTGGTCAAAGTGCCTTTCTCCGTAGCGATACGCGCCAGGTAGGTGCCTGGAGCTACCGACAATGGGTAGTGCAACAGGTCATTGGTCAGCGCCTTGCGGTTTTCGTACGTAATAACACGGCCGTTGATGTCTGCGATGGTGATGGTTGCATTCGTTGGCTCGGCGAATTCGATGGCCAGGTTCAGCATATCCACCACTGGGTTTGGAACGATCTTCATTGAATTAGCAGGAAGCGGCTGTTCGTCGGTTTTGCTTTGCAGGTCGAGGTACATGCGCGCAACTACTTCGGTGCCTGCACCAAAGCCGCCCAGGAACCATCCGCCATTGTGTATCAAGGTAGAAACACCAGGCAGGTCAACAACAGTGCTGAAGCCGTTGAAAGTAAGGTGAAGCGGGTTGGGATATTCAACCATTACAAAATACCTTCCACCCGCTACCAGGTTCACACCAGGTGTAGAGTTGTTGATGTCCTCAATAGCCACTTTTTCAAGCTTGTATGCTACAGCAGCAGGACTGGCAGGGAATGTGCCAAATCCAAGCCATTCCAGGCTGGAGGAGAAAAATCCGTCGTCCTCGAAGTTTGAAAAATCGGGCAATATATCGTCATTCACTTTAAAGATGTAGTGCGACGCTTCAACGCTTGTGATAGGATAATCGGTAGCGTTGGTCGCGAAGTTGAATTCGGTGTTATTGCATTTGTATTTTTCAAGGGTGCCTGGCGCAATGGAATAAAAGGCGCCGGCACGCCAGGTGTCCGTCACGCTGCCTGGGCGGAAGCCGTTTGTAGCGCCATTTTCTTGCGCAAAAAGATTTTGCGTAACCAGGAAAGTACCGCTCTTGCGATCTTCTACCGGAGCGCCGCCAACTGGGTCAGCAGTGGTCTTGTATTTAACCGCATAAGTACCCAGCGGCAAGGCTGGAACAAATAGGTTGGCAAAATCAACTACAGCAGTATCGCCGGGCGCAATCGAAGCAACGGTTTGTGTTTCCGTGAACAATACTGTACCGTCCGCTTTTTCCACAGTGGCCGTTACTTTGGCATTTGTACGGGTGATGGTCGGATGGAGGTTGGTCAGCGAAGCGCCAAAGCCAAAAGTGTCCACGGCAATTTGGGACAAGGGGGTTTGGATGTGCGATACCGGGAAAAAGTGGCTTGCCATCGTCACGTCAGGGCGCACGAAGCAAATATTTGCCACTTTGCCAGCTTTGATGGCAGCGTCAATCTGGTTGGCGATGTTGCGGCAGATAAACAACACAGGGACAGTCACCAGACCTGCTTGAGGCTGTGTAGCACCCATGGCTTGCACAAAACAGTCGTCCGTAGTGGGAGCATTTTGTAACTGTGCGATCAGCACGGCAACAGCGCCTGCTTTTTGGGCATTGAGCGCTTTAATGCTGAAGCCGCAAACACCGCGACGGATCATACCCACTTTGCCAGTGAGTTGGCCGGCAGGGATAGAGTCGCAGCCCAGGGAGTCGGGCGTGATGTCGTAACCCCATGAGCCATTGCCGCAGAGTACGTCAGTTGGGAAAGAGCCGCCCCAGTTGGCTGTGCCATAGCCACAGGCGCCGGCATAGTAATCGGACGAAACCCCGTCGATGGTAACGCGCATGATGATACCGGAATTTTCGGTTCCTTGTGCGTTGGTTGTCGTCGCAGCAGCGACGAATAGAAAGGCCATTAAGGCAGCGGAAAAGAGCTTGTTAAAACTTAGTTTCATTGCAGAGAATCTAGTTGAATTAATAGAATGGAAAATCATAGTTCATGGCAAAAATACAAAATACCTGCACACCAAATGCTTATTCGGAGGCAACGTATGTATTTCAGGCAATTAAAATAGGGCCTTTTCATCGAATTAGCCCAAATTTTCAGCTATTTTGACCATAACTGGCCAAAATAGCTGAAAGTTTTCCATCCTATTTTGACAGGATCAGTTTTTGTGTGACGCTTCCATTTGGGGTTCTCAGGTTGACTAAATAAGCGCCATTGGCAAGGCCACCCACCGCAATATTGAATTGGTTGTAACCCGAAACGCAATCATAATTGTCTTGCAATACCAGCCTGCCGGCCATATCCAAAACTGTATACGTCAATGGGCCCTCGGCCTTTGCCATAAACTCCACTGAATACAGGTCGGATGCCGGGTTTGGACCGGTTTTGATGTTGTATATCCCGGTTTCGGGGCTGTTCTCTTGTTCTGTTTCAGCATTCAAAACATTAGAACCGCCGCCTCCGGTAAGACTGGTTTGGCAACCAGAAATCACCACATCGTCGATATAGACAACATCATCGTCGGCAGAAGCATCGGCACGGAAGCGGAAGCGGGTGTTGGTCGTGAATGGGCCGGGAATCGTGATGTTCACATTTCCGCGCACGCCATTGGTGAATTCGGTGTTGCAGTTGTAGTCGCCCACCGTGGTATAGGTAGTGCCGCCGTTGGTGGATATCTGGAGCCAGAAATCTTCGCCCGCCTCAAAACTGTTGGAAATAAAGGAAAAACTGACTTGTATTTCACTGTATGCCGCACAGTTTTGGGACGTAGTCGTCATCACAGAAGAAGAGGTGTTGTCGCGCAATTGAATGCTGTGCGTTGGCGAATTCGCGTAAGTGGCATTGTTGATGCGGGCGCAGTCGGTGCCGCCATCCGCCCATATACCCCATGAAGCGTCGAAATTGGCGCTGTTGTGGGTGACATAGGTACATCCGGATGTAGGGGTGAGCGCTGCATTGACGGTTGTGAGCACGCCATTGGCAATGGTGATGGATTGGGTAAACGGCGCGTATCCGGTTTTTGAGGCTTTAAAAGTGTAAGTGCC
>CAYVPM010000428.1:0-4226 GCA_964453475.1 uncultured Saprospiraceae bacterium
TTATACGGTGACCCGAGCGGCTCAATACCCAAAATATGCTTGCTTATTAACACCAGATCATAAGTAGTTAAGCCATTCAAGGGATTGTCGTCTTTCGCGGGCGTGACTTTGAAGCGGTTGCAGTCCGGGCATAGCGCGCAAGAGAACAAGTAATGGCCTGGGGCGCCGGTTAAGTTCGAAACACTACAGCCGCCTGTACAAACAAGCGCTGGGCAAGCAGTACCACCTGTTGCCGCTTCAAAAGTTACCATCACCTCATTTACACCATCTAAAAACTCCGTTCTAATCAAGCCCTGTACCATATCTTCTAAATCCCCGCCACATATCTCAAATCCATCTGTGGGGTCAACCGTTGGGATGCAAAAGTTTGTCCCGCCCACAAAAGTGATCAACAGGTTATTGACTTCTACACCGGTTATACATTCACCTTCTGGCGTATTAAAGACCAAACCCATGGTAACAGCATCTCCATTGGGCAAATCCAAAAAATAGGGTCCATTTGTAATACAAAAATGAAGGCGTTTGTTCACTGGGTCCCAGGTATGGCAACTTTGGACATTGTTGTTTGGAAAACATCCGCTTGTCTCACAATCCATTTGGTCAAAAGGCAGGCCCGACGAAAAGTTTACCCCGCTAAAGCTGATATTCGACGAAGCCCAGGTAAAATCGAGTACAAACGTCAAACCTTCCACTTGATATTGTGCCGGTGGCAGGGTAGTTCTAAAACCGACATTTATGGTAGAAGTGCCGCAGGAAATTTCACCTGGGGAAATGGTAAAGTTCAATGGCAGGTTACAGGGCGGGTCTCCTGGAATGGTTTTACAGGCAGGCACAGCATTAATACTCAAGCTGGTACAGCCGCCTGTAGCTGTTTTTATTCTAAAAGTTTCCGGAGTTGGAACGAGATTATCTAGATTAAAACAATAGTTCCAGGGTAAATTATTGGGGAGAGGGGGCGGAATTTTAATGGTACTTAAAGTTACCGTTCCGCCGCCGCCATTAATCATTAACGGAGTTTGAATGGTATATCGCAGGTACTTTGTTGGCGACATTTGCACCGTAATTTCATCAGGTACGTTGCCAACATAGGCGAATGGCCTTGGGTTATTTCCAATGTTTGCTGTCACCACAAATTCCAAAAAACTAATAGTGACCGCATCAGCATTTGAATTGTTTAATACTACATCTATATTTTCAGTACCGTCCGCATCGGGTGGTCGAACTATAAGAGATGCCAATATATTGGTATTGATAGCACTGGTTGAAAACAAAGGTGGCATAGCTACTACCGACCCCAAAAAGCCGCTATTGGCGCCACTCAAAACTTTTGCGATATTACACGCCGTCGCGCTACCGTATGGTTTAAACAAGCGCGTATCTGTATCGAAACGCACTGTCTCGCCAGGATAAGCATTTACAACAACCGTAAAAAGTTCAGCATAAAAGCATCTTTGGCCGAATGCGCAAGGCGGGGACAAGGACAAGGACAAAGGCGGCCTGCCGGGTTGCATTTCAATACGGTTCGACCCGCCATTTGCAGAAGTTCCACAAGCACTGGTGGTGCTTGAATTATTGAAATTGATGCCTATCCGATTTTTTGTAGGCTGAAAAATCACCTCATCACCTGTATTCAACGCATTCCACATCATTCCCTGGGTAGAGTTGTCATACAAGCACTTAGTAGTGGTTGCATCAAAATGTGAAAACTGCGGGTTTGCTGTTTGGACTAAATTTAATCCAATGTGGATTTCGCTATACCCAAGAGAAAAAGTGCCTTGAGTTGGCAATTGATTGTCAGAATACCGCAAGTATGCTTTGTAAGTAATCTGATGGAAGTTGTCAGCGCCACAAGTACCACTTGTGGGCAAGCATTGGGCCGATACATTTGGCTCTTGTCTGATCAACTCGAGCTCAACCTGGCCGCAACCGGCAGCTATGCAAATATCCTGCCCCTGAAGCTTCGGGGCAAAAAATGTCATCAGGAGCAGAATAAACATTGATCCCCCCCAATTGATAAAAATTTAATTTGGAAATCATAATAAATTAGTTTTAGTGTCAACAATACCGACCTACCCGGGAACCCGGGCATGTTGGCCGTAGAAAAAATTTGCGCTCGGCCGTAGAAAAAATTTGCGCATTACAACCTTCACGCGGGCGCGGCAGGGGCTACCAATACAATTTAGTTACCTGCTCGGCGAACAGATATTCAGCAGCTACCGCAGGGTAGTATATACATACATGTGTTGCCCAATAAAATAAAGGCTGTCGGTTCAGCAATCTTTCCTGGCGGCAGGGGTTCCGGGCGCTTGAGCCCGGCTGGCAGCAAAGTGGGATTGCCTGTACAGGGGGAGTTTGTTTTAGAAGAAACAAACTCGGGATGGTCGTAGTCGTCGGATTATTTTCGCGTGGGTGTGTTTGTCTGTTATGATTGTGTTCTGTTTAACAAAATAAATGAATGATCTTGTAATGCGCAAGACAAAGATATAATTTTTTTTGTGAATAAGCTAAATTTTTGGTGTTGAATCGAAAAAGCCGAATATGGAAAAGAACCTTCGCCCTGTTATCAAGACGAAGGTTTTTTTATAATACACACGCACTGCTTCGCAGTCAGTTGCGTTTCGGCCTTGAATATCTACTGTTTCACCAACTTCTTCGTCAGCACGGCCCCATCTACAACCAGCTGCACCAAATAAAGCCCGCCTGGCGCCTGCGCCAGGTCGATCCTTTCAGAGAGCAACCTGGTATTGGAGGCCTGCGCCTCCCAAACGGTTTGCCCAAGCATGTTGAGCACCTGCAATCGTACATCGCCAACGCTTCGGTTGAATTCAGCGACGAATATGGCCTGGCCAGTCGTCGGGTTCGGGTTCAGGGAAACGGAAGCCAAGCTTTCCATTTCTTGCACCGCGGAAGTTCCAACGCTAAATTCAAAGAAATCGGAACAACCATAAGCATCCTGAACGGTGACGGTATAGGTACCGATGGCAAGGTTGCCAACCGTTGCGCCTGTCGAGCCATTGCTCCAGTTATAGGTGTAGGGCGGGTTGCCCAGGCCTACATTTACCGTTGCTGCGCCATTGCTTTGTCCGGGTGTAGCGTTGGTAATGGTAGCCGAAAGTACCATATCAGCCGGGCAAGACAGGAGATTGATATTGTCGAGGTCGAAATAAAAATCGCCGGAAGTCCAGGTGCCCAGGAAGCGGATGATGATGGATTGCCCGGAATAGTCGGCGAGACTAAACTTGCGCGTGCGCAGCATGGCCGTAGGCGTATGGTTCCCGCTGTTGATGGTATTAATGGTTTGAAAGGTTTCGCCACAATCGGTAGAAACCTGTAGCTCAAACTTGGTGCCGAGTGCCAAAACGGTGGGGTTTCCTCCGGAAAAGTTGACAATCCGATAAGCGAAGGAAAGCGAATCGTTGTCACCAATAATCCCATACCGGGGCAGTATGTGCTCAAATTCCGGGTTGAAAGAGTAAAGGTTCTCGGACAGCACAAAAGAAGTATTGCCATGCGCATTGGTCACGGTCCCGTTTGTTATCCAGCCTTGGGGGATCTCCAGTGATTCAAAATCCTCGCTGAATGGGGTGGGCAGGGGGAGATGGTCAATGGTCAGGGTGGCTGTGTCGTTTGCCGGTGCGGATTCGCCCGCCAGCTTTGTCCAGCATTTGATTATGGAAACCTTGTCGCGGCTATCGAATTTGGTGCTAAAGGTGTAGCTGCGGATCTGGTCAGGGGCAATGGAACTGGTCACCGTTTCCACCACGGGTGTGCCGCCGTTAACCGAATAAGCAACCTGGAAACTGCTCTGAGTTTGCGCCCCTACATTGACAAAAGTAAACGTAACGGGTTCGTTTTCAAGCCCGCATTGTTCTGTTTCGCTTGAAATGACAATGCCTGTTCCAGCCAGGTCTTTGTTGAAGGCAGGGAAAATACGGACATCGTCGATGCCAAGTCCGCCTGCTTGCACCGTAGTTTCAGAAGCAAAAACAAAGCGCAAGCGCACATTGCTTTGGCCGGCCACACCGTTGAGGGTATGCCTTGCCGTTTGCCAGCCATCGCTGTTGCCCGACCAGGATGTGCCGATCCCGGTACCCATAACGATCTCTTCGTTGTACCAGTTTAGCCCTTCGTTGATGTTGCCAATTTTTGTCCAGGTAGCGCCTTCATTCACACTCATTTCGAGCCAGGCGCCGTCATATTCGCTTTCCATGTCGCGGGCGATGGAA
>CAYVPM010000429.1:0-4207 GCA_964453475.1 uncultured Saprospiraceae bacterium
GAGCATCGCGCTGCTGTCGCCCGAGTGAATGCCTGCGGGCTCGATATGTTCCATCACGCCCATGATGTGGAAATCATCGCCGTCGAAAATGGCGTCGATCTCGGCTTCTTTGGCGCGTTCCAGGAACTGGTCTATCAGCACCTTGTTGTCGGGCATATGTTTGAAAATGGTGAGTACCTGGCGTTCCAGCTCGGCGTCGTTGATCACGATTTTCATCCGCTGACCGCCCAAAACATAGGAGGGGCGTACGAGCAGCGGGTAGGGAAGCCGCCTGGCGACGTCGAGCGCAGCATCTACATCATGGGCCACGCCGAATTTCGGATATGGTACTTCCAGTTCGTGCAACAATTCGGAAAAACGGCCACGGTCTTCCGCTACATCCATGCTGTCGAAACTTGTTCCGATGATGTTCCAACCGTTTTTATGCAGGTCTTCAGCGAGTTTGAGGGCAGTTTGACCGCCAAGCTGCACGATCACGCCTTCCGGTTGTTCGTGCTCCAGAATTTCTTCGAGGTGTTCCCAATAAACAGGCTCGAAATAGAGTTTGTCGGCCAAATCGTAATCCGTGGATACGGTTTCCGGGTTACAATTCACCATAATGGCCTCGTAACCAGCCTCTTTGATGGCCAAAATACCGTGTACACAACAATAGTCAAATTCGATACCTTGTCCAATACGGTTTGGGCCGGAGCCCAGCACCACGATCTTCTTTTTGTCAGAACGGATACTTTCATTCTTGCCGTCGAAAGTGGAGTAGAAATAATTGGTTTTCGATTCGAATTCAGCAGCACAGGTATCTACCATTTTAAATACCCGTCGGATGCCCAAATGTTTGCGACGGCGGGTGACTTCTTTTTCTGAAATGCGGAGTACCCAGGCGATCTGCGCATCGGAGTAGCCATTTTTCTTCAGTTCCCAGAAAAAATCAGTGGGAATATCATCTGCGACGTTGAATTTAAGCAGGCGGTCTTCCATTTTCACCATATCCTTGATCTGATTGATGAACCAAGGGTCGATTCCCGTCATTTTTTGCACCGATTTGGCGGGGATGCCGAGCCGGATGGCATCTCGCACGCGGTAAATCCGGTCGTCACTCACCTGTTCGAGCCGTTCGAGGATATCGTCGGTTTTCATCCATTCTTTTTTGTCGGCACCCAGGCCGGCGCGACTATTTTCCTGGCTCTGACATGCTTTTTGCAGGGCCTCGTTAAAACTCCGGCCGATGCTCATGACCTCCCCGACGGATTTCATTTGCAGTCCCAGCCGCTGGTCGGCGCCGTGAAACTTCTCAAAATTCCAGCGCGGCATCTTTACGATTACATAATCGAGCGTTGGTTCGAAGTAGGCGGAAGTAGTTTTGGTAATTTGGTTTTTCAGTTCGTCCAGCGTGTACCCGATGGCGAGTTTGGCCGCTATTTTGGCAATCGGGTAGCCGGTTGCTTTGCTGGCCAGCGCTGAGGAGCGCGATACCCTGGGGTTTACCTCAATGGCGATAAGTTTTTCATCCGCAGGGGTTTTGGGCAAATTGTACGTTGCAGCCACCTGCGAAATTTCCCAATGCCCGCATGATTTTTATGGCCTGGTTGCGCATGTCTTGATAAGCCGTGTCCGACAAAGTCATGGCTGGGGCGACAGTGATGGAATCGCCCGTGTGTACGCCCATGGGGTCGAGATTTTCCACGGTACAAATAATCACAACGTTATCGTTTTTGTCGCGCAACAGCTCCAGTTCAAACTCTTTCCAGCCCAAAACGGCCTTTTCTACCAATACTTCGTGTGAAGGGGACGCATTCAATCCGCGCGAAAGCGCTTCGTCGAACTCTTCCTCCTTCATACAGAAACCGCCGCCCGTGCCGCCGAGGGTGTAGGAAGGGCGGATTACCAGGGGGAAACCAATTTTCTGCGCGGCTTCTTTGCCTTCCAGAAAAGAGTTGGCAATATAGGAGGGCGCCACGCTCAGTCCCAGTGACACCACCAGGTTTTTAAACAGCTCCCTGTTTTCTGTCAATTCGATGGCCGTCGTATCCACCCCGATCATTCTGCAACCGTATTGTT
This sequence comes from uncultured Saprospiraceae bacterium, assembly GCA_964453475.1. Classification (GTDB taxonomy): domain Bacteria; phylum Bacteroidota; class Bacteroidia; order Chitinophagales; family Saprospiraceae; genus M3007. The sequence continues at coordinate 2,056 of CAYVPM010000429.1, forward strand.
CCCAGATGCCCATTTTCTCGCACTCGATGGCGAGGTTCAGCGCGGTTTGGCCGCCCATGGTGGGCAATACAGCATCAAAAGCCGGCAAATTGGGCGACTCCTGGTGCTCCCGCAATATTTCCTCAATGTTTTCAGGCGTGAGCGCCCGCAGGTAAATATAATCGGCCGTCACCGGATCGGTCATAATGGTGGCCGGGTTGGAATTGATGAGGCCGACTTTGATGCCTTCTTCCCGCAGGGAGCGGCTGGCCTGGGAGCCGGAATAATCGAATTCACAGGCCTGGCCAACGATGATGGGCCCTGAGCCGATGATGAGGATGGTTTGGATGGATGTATCGCGCATTAGACGGTTGATGGTGGACGGGTGACGGTGGACGGTGGACGGTGGACGGTGGACGGTTGCACAGCTTTTGTTTTTTCACTTAACTATTGCTTTTCAGCACTCAATCCAATAGCACCTAACTCAATATTAGTAGCTAGGGTGCTGAAAATGGATGCGGAGCAAAAACACAAAAGATGTGCAACCGTCCACCGTCCACCGTCCACCGTCAACCGTCACCCGTATTTAAAAAAATGCCGGAAACTGGCTGTGAAAGACCAGTTTCCGGCATGACCGAAGTGAATGACGTTTTTGTTCGTTTTTTCATTTCGAGGGGCAAAGATATTAAAGCTTGGGCGGAGAATGAAACCTGGAAAGTATAATTTCAAATATTTTATGGCTTCAAAACTCCCCACTCGCGCCGCCACCGCCAAATCTGCCGCCGCCAAATTTTTCGTTTGGGTTTGGCGCTTCTGTGGGCTGATTGGCAATGGTCTGCTCGATGAGCTGTTGTTCAATTTCCTGCAGCATGGTGGTATCCGATTGTGCGGCATAGGTGTACCGGTCTTCGTTTTTCCGCAAATATTGAATGGAAAAATAGGCAACTGCGAACAAAATGCCCCCGCCAATGGCAGATGCCCAGGCGATGGGAAGCACATGGTAGTAATACCGAAAGGTAAACACCGCCAGACCCACACAAGCGAGGCCTATGTCCAGCATCAGCCGGTTGGCGCGTTTCACACCGAGGTATATATAGATGGCAGGTACGCCAAAAGTGAAGGCCCAGAAAAACCAGGGAATGGGCGGCTGCTCCAGTTCGAACATCGCTGCGCCGGCTTCTTGTATCACCCAATAATTACCGCTGGCGTAAAACGCGCCCAGGGCCAGCATTTCCACAACCCATAATACATCGTGCCAGTAGCGCCATGCATAACGCTGCTGCCCCTTGCGGGCAAAAAGGTATGCCCCAACCGAAAACGCCATCCCGGCAAATGGCAGGAGATAAAGCGCCAGTTTCGGAACATCTTTTACGACGAGTAAAACGATGAGCAAAGCGCAAATAAAAGTTGCCGCCGCCATCAGCCGGTCGATATACCGGATGCTGCCTGCCAGCAGGAAGGGTAATGCAATGCAGCAATGCAGCAGGCTGCTGGTAGAATAATGCAATGTGCTGAAAATACCACCCAAAATGGCACCTACACCATAGTACAACAGCATGTCGTCGAGGCCGCTGGCGCGGTGCCGGGCATTGCCAATGGCCCAGGTTTCCAGCAAAACCAGGCAAACAATGCCCCAAAAAATAGAAAAAGCCGCAAACCCCAAGCTGGAGTCGGGCTCGAACGCAATGGCTGTCAATCCCATTCCCGCCGATATCAATATCGAGCAAAAAATAGCCAGACCGATGCGGATAAAAATATTGGGCGAATAAAAATGGGACATGAACCGCATTTGGATGGCGGCCCATTTTTCTTCAGAAAGCAGCTGCGCTTCACGCCATTCCCCGGCATTTTCCCTTACCCACAGGGCTTCCAGCCAGTCTTTGTTGTATGCTGTCATGGTTGATTCGTTTTGATGAAACGTTTGTAATTGACCAGGAACAATATGACCCCGACACAGGATATGAGGAAATAGTAGAGGTAGAAGATCACGTCAAAAACATAGCTTTTTGTGTGGAAAATCAACATATATGTGAACCCGATGTAGCCATACAGCACCGCCACAGTCAGGAAATAAAAGGAACCACGGGTGCGGGCGTACCAAAGGAAAAAGCCTACTGCTGCAATTAACAAGCGGAAAAACAAGAACGACTGGTCCAGGGCTATCATCCCAGCC
>CAYVPM010000430.1:0-4204 GCA_964453475.1 uncultured Saprospiraceae bacterium
ACCGTTCCTAAAAGGCCGATCATCGGCGCGATGCCCGAAATGGAAGCCAGGGTGGAAAGGTTCTTTTCCAGCTTGAGCAGTTCGAGGTTGCCCACGTTTTCGATGGATTTGTTGATGTCGTCAAGTGGCTTGCCGATGCGGTCGAGCCCTTTTTCCACCATGCGTGCCATCGGTGCGTCGACGCTCTGGCACAATGCCTTGGCGGCTTGCAGGTTGCCGCTTTCCACGCTGGCGCGGATGCTGTTCATAAAGTTATGGTCTACCTGCCCAGCCCTGGAAAGCGTCAGGTAGCGCTCAAAAATAATGTAAACTGCTACGATAGACAGCAGCAGCAGGATGCCGATTACGATCAGACCGGAGGTACTGCTTCCCAGGATAATATCGAGCAAAGATTGCGATTCAGCAGGTTTGGTGGTTGCTGGCACCGTGGTGGGCGCTTGGAGAAAGAAGTAGAATGCGCTCAGAAAGGCGTGGAGTGTCATAAAGTTGTCGTGCTGTTGTAGGTGAAACTGATTGTTTCTAATTTAAAATTGCGAACGCCAAAAGTATGTCATTTTGTATCTGTACAAGCATTTTCCTTAACATTTTTAGGCTGTTTTGACGTTTTGTTGTTTAAATGACAAACACGAGTGACTGAAAATGAGTGTTTTACAAAATTACTGTTTCCATGTTGCTTCATCAAACAAAGTCTTTGAAATGCTCCCGCCAAACATGGAGGAGCCCCTGGCTTTTGAGGGCAATTGATGATCGACAGTCAATCCGGAATCGACCGTATGAAGAAAAAAAGCACATTTTTTTTTGAACAAAAGGCGTTTTTTGTCGGTTTACAGCAGATTAGTAGCCTTTATTAGTACTAAGTTCCTATAAAAAAGGGAAGCAGTTTTACCCTACCTTTGAGCATAACAATAAAGGTTCATTTCAATAATCAGCGTGCGTGACTTGATGATGCCTATGCGTTTGGTAATATTTGACGACAACCACGATTTTCGGGAAAGCTTGTTGCATCTTTTTCGATTTACGCCTGATTTGGAAGTAGCTGGGGCATTTGCAGATTGTTCAGACATTTACAATGTCGTCCACAACCTGGAACCAGATGTCGTTTTGATGGACATTGATATGCCTGGGATGAATGGAATAGAAGCCACAGCAGTGGTGAAGTCGCTGTCGCCCCGCATCCAGGTGGTTATGCTGACGGTGAGCGAAGAGGAGGACAGAATATTTCAAGCCTTGCGCAACGGCGCAACGGGGTACATGCTCAAAAAATCAGGCCCGGAAGAATTGGTGGACGGGGTGCGTTTAGTAAGCCAAGGAGGTTCGCCCATGAGCCCGGCCATTGCGAGAAAAGTGCTTCAGTTCTTTCATTTTTCTAATAATGGGCAAAACGCTGTTAACCATATCGGGATGTCAAAGCAACACGACAGCGAAGAAAGTCTTGCTGCCGGACTGACGCCAAGAGAGCAGGAAATATTGGAAGCTTTGGTAGATGGTCTTTCCTACAAAATGATCGCGGCAAAGCATTTTATCAGCACCGACACGGTAAAAAACCATATCCAGGGGATATACCGGAAGTTGCATGTGAATTCAAAAGGAGAGGCCATCAGTTTGGCCCTAAAAAAAGGCATCGCGGGCAATCGCCTGTGATTGGATACCCTAGACCAGGCTAACACTATGGTAATATTCAAAATTACAAGCACTATAGCCCAACCCCGATAAACCGAAAACCGATTTGTTTGGTGTGCCATCAAAAACCGAAACAACCACATAATTAATAGCACACCACAAACAAACACTATGACAGGTACATATGCTAAGATGTGCCACCCGGAACAGGTGTAGACCTGGGTTCTGTGAATAATTGACCAGTCAGCGCTGTGGGAGTTTTTTTCTGAAAATCTTCCTTTTAATTGTTCACATTTCTCTTGTCAAGCACACCTGTTCCACTTTTTTCGAACCCGGTTGGCGTAGCGCGTCAAGCGGGTTCGTGCTTTTGCGGTACCTTCGCGCTTCGCCAAACAGCGAAAGCCATTTTCTCAATCACTAATCTACTATGATTTTAGTGATTTTGGTGATTTTAGTGATTTTGGTGATTTTAGTGATTTTGGTGACCTCCTATGCCCCGAAAAAGGGCTTCGGCGGGTAAAAAACGAAAGCTTGTTTTTAAAGAGATTGTAGCATTCCTACATTCACAACCACTTTGCATTGATTATTACATGAACACATACGCGCAAAAACTGGAAGCCTTTGGTCGGCTCCTGACCATCATGGACGAGTTGCGGGCACAATGCCCCTGGGATAAAAAGCAAACCATTGAATCGCTCCGAAACCTGACCATTGAAGAGACCTACGAATTGGCCGACGCCATCATTTCCAATGACCTGAAGGGGGTGAAAGAAGAAATTGGCGATTTGATGCTCCACATCGTTTTTTATGCCAAAATCGGCTCCGAAACGGGCCATTTCGACATTGCCGATGCACTTCATGCCGTCTGCGACAAACTGGTATCCCGACACCCGCATATCTACGGCGATGTGAAAGTTAACGGCGAAGAAGACGTGAAGCGAAACTGGGAACAATTGAAACTCAAAGAAGGGAAAAAGTCCTTGCTCGAAGGGGTGCCGCGCAGCCTGCCCGCTATGGTGAAAGCCTACAGGATGCAGGAAAAAACGAAGCAGGTTGGGTTTGAGTGGGAAAATACCGACCAGGTATGGGCTAAAGTGCAAGAAGAAATAAGTGAGCTGCACGAAAACATACAGTCAAATGCTCCCCAGCATGAAGTAGAAGAGGAATTCGGGGATGTGCTGTTTTCCCTCATCAACTATGCCAGGTTCATTGGCGTAGACCCGGAGACAGCCTTGGAAAAGGTGAACAGGAAATTCAAAAAGCGTTTTGAATACATCGAGGCACAAGCCCCCAGGCCGCTTCAGGATATGAGCCTGGAAGAAATGGACAAGTTGTGGAACGAAGCGAAAGGGAAGGAGTAGCAGCGGATGCCAATTATATGATTGGGCATTGCCCAATGTTATTGATTTCGCCCTTTCAGGGCTGTTAGGGCGATGTTACAGGTAAACAGCTTGTGTTTTGTTTTCAAACTTCGGGATGGCTCAAGATCAAATGGAAAGCGGATTGAACGAATTGGAAGTATTAAAACGTTTTTTTACACATTGCTGAGAAATCCGTTTTAATCCTTCAAATCCGCTCAATCCGCCTTTCCTTCAGTAGGATCCGTCTCGTTTATTCATCACTGTCTGCTGCCGTATCTTCCGGCAGATCAATGTCATCATCCATATCATCTGCAGCATCGGCATCTTCTTTTTTCCGCTTTTTACCGGTGGAAGGATGCCCTGTGAAATGCTTCAACATGATGACTTCCCGTTGCGTGAGTTCGCGGAAACTGCCGCGTGGCAAGTCTTTTTTGGTGAGTCCGGCGAAGTAAAAGCGGTCGAGCTTAAATACTTCATACCCGAGGTGTTCGAATAGCCGGCGCACAATGCGGTTGCGGCCTGACGTTATTTCAAGCTCTACGATATCGCGGTTGGGATGGTCTTCCGAGAATCGAATCCAGTTAATCTCCATAAGCCCGTCCTCCAACTCTACTCCGCGCTCGATATGCTCCAGATCTGCTTGTTTCAGCGGGCTGCGCAATCCGACACGATACTGTTTGTGTACAGCATAGCTTGGATGCGTGAGCCGTTGCGCCAGGTCGCCGTCGTTGGTGATAACGATGAGGCCTGTAGTATCACGGTCGAGCCTGCCCACAGGAAAAAGCCGCTCTGGAAAGCTCGGATCCACCATATCCAGAACAGTGGCCCGGCCATGATCATCTTCCGTAGTCGTAATCACGTTTTTCGGCTTGTTGAGCAATATATACACTTGCCGTTCCTGGATAGTCATGGTTTTCCCGTCGCAAACAACGACATCGCCAGCTTGTATCCTGTAAAATGGTTCTGTTTGCACAGCGCCATTAACGAGTACTTTCCCTTCATTGATAAAATCGACGGATTTGCGCCGGGAAGCGATGCCACAATGGGCCAGGTATTTGTTGAGCGGCATTCCTTCGCCACTGGGTAAGCCGGGCTTTGGCTTGCGCTCCACGTAAAAATCATCTTTTTTGCGGAAAGGTTTTTTGCCAAACGACTTGTTACCAAAACCGCCACTTTTCTGCCAGGGTTTGCGCTCGCCACCTGGGCCGCTGCGGTCCTGCCAG
>CAYVPM010000431.1:0-4204 GCA_964453475.1 uncultured Saprospiraceae bacterium
GATGGGGCTGAATGAATCGTTGGCGCCATCGCCGTTGGGCGTGAAGGCATTGGGGATTTCATTGATAAATTTGTCGATATCGCAGGTTACTACCCGGTAGCTTACCATACCCTGGCAGCCGTCTGCATCGGTAACGACCAGCACGAAGGTGGTGGTTGAATCCGGCGTGGCAACCGGGTTTTGGCAATTGATGCAGGAAAGGTGGCTTCCCGGTGGCGACCAGCTATAGGCCGCAAAGCCACTTGGGCCATTCAAGGTGATTTGCGTGCCGGCTTGCACCACTACCGAATCCTGAACAGGAATAACGGGGTTGGCGCGCACTTTTATCGTGACACAATGGGTGCTGTCACAACCCGTTGTAGAAGGCAGGTTGGCGCATTTCATGCCCTCGGTTTTGAAGGTTTCCCCGAATACTACAATGCTGTCGCCCTGACAAATAAACTTGGTTTCTTCGGTTTGCACTGGCGGAACTTTCAAAGTAACAGTCACCACGCTATCACAACCATTGAAGGCGGTGTATTTTCGGGTGTAAACGCCTGGCACATCCGTATTCAAATCCGAAAAAACAGGGATCGGCAACCCCGAGCAAGTCATCATCTCCAGGTTGGTACTGGCAGCAGGATTTACAACAACGGTCGTTGTGCCTGTCCCTGTGCATCCCCCTGCAAAAGTGACAGTAACCTGATATAAGCCTGTTACAGAAGGCGTTACAGTTTGGTTTTGCTGGTTCGGGTTCGTGATGCCAGGGCCTGTCCAGTTGTAGCTGATACCGCCGGGAGTGCCTTGCAAGGTGGCGGATTGACCATTGCAAATGGTTTGCTCTGTGCTTTCCAGTCCGAAATTGCCCCCGAATTGTATGTCAAATCGCCGTTCGATGCTGCAATCGCCGGATTTTTCGATCAATACCAGGGTTACCAAATCTCCTTGTGAAATGCCCGGACCAGGTGTGTAGCTGGCGTGCGCGCAAGTGGTGCAGCTAAGGCCATCCGGAGTTTGCCAGGTGTAGGAATTGCCGGGAATGCTGTCGGTACCAACAGCTACGGTTTGCAGGTCGCAAAGGCCTATGCCTTGAGTTACGACCTGATTGCCGCCCAAGGGGAACACTTTATCAGCGCAAGCACAGTTTTCGGCAGCTGGAATCAGGGCGATGAGGTCACAGTAGGCGGAAGGCGGTAGGTTCAGGTTGCCCGAAATGCCGGTGCTGGCGCCCGGGGAGATGCTGCCATTGTGGTTGACCGTTGCGACCAAAGGATCAGTAGGGTCGATAATGCCGTTTCCATTCACATCGTGGTAAAGCTGCACCACTGGATTGGTCGCTATGTCCGTCCCCGCGTTTTCCAGGTTGGCAGAGAACGTTGTTTGCCCGCCCGAAGGTGTTTGCAATTGGAAGTTATTCAATTGCAATTCCGGGTTTTGGGCGTTCAAATTAAGCAAAGCTTCACTGGTAGCGATGTACACCGGGCAGGGCGTATTGCCACAAATTGCCTGCGTTTTTTCCCTGGTTTGCAGGGTAACAAATTTGTCGGCGCAACCAGCCGGGCTATCGTAACGGATACTGAAACTGAAATTCAGAACGGTATTGGTACCCAAATTTGATGGCAACGGCAATTGCAAATTCAGCCCGCTTACTTTCGGCGGACCTGCTGGGGCATTGACGCCCGGAGAATAAGAGCCTGCGACATAAGATGTTCCGGCAGGCAGGGTGATGAAAATACTGTCACCAGGGGAAGGGGTTCCTTCAAGCAAGATGCTGGCATTCAACACCACAGTTTGCCCGCAACCCGTCACGGCAGGCGGGTTGGCAAAGTTCAAATTGGAAACGGCGCCATTGACGGGGTTCACACCATCGATAAGGATAGGTTGGCCTGGTTTGCGCAGTTTATTGGAGGAAATGCCGCATGGCTGCACCGCTTCTGCGCCATAAACGGGCTGGGAATTGGCCACAGCACCACAATCGGCCCGCACCTTGAACAGGATACGCATGGCATTCAGCGGCTCCTGGTCGAAAGACACCAGACCGTTTTGCGCCAAAAGCGGCGATACCACCTGCGGGTCGAATTGCCAAACATTGCCCGGTAACTGCACTGGGTCGGGCATGGGCACGAGCGCGCCTACGCCTGCAGGAAAAGAAAGCCGCGAACTGCCAGGCTCGACCCGGATGCCTGCCGGAAGTTTTATGGTCGGCACCACATTGTAGGCAGAACCATCATTGGCATTGGCGATCTCGAATTCAAAATCAGTCGACGGCGCACAAAGTGGGATAGAAGGCGGTTGTTTTATGATCACCAGTTCTAATTCCGGCGGTTGCGGCCGGATTTCAATGGTGCCGGAAAATTCGCCGCAAGTTTTTGACTGGTCGTTAAAGGTTGGGTTGCAACCCCAGCCAAAACGGTAATTCACCGTAAAATTGGCGCAACTCACGCTTTTTGCCTTTATCCGGAAAAAAGGTTGGTCAAAAGGCCCCAGGTCCCCCAATTGGTAAACATCGCCTATCTTGGTTACCGGCACCAGATTTGGTGGGTTCACATAAAACAGCTCCAGGTCGTTGAGGTTGTTGCCCGATTCAATCACCAACCAGGCATTCAGCGCCGGCACTGGCGAATTGTTGCGCAGGGTAAAGTTCAGCACTACATCATTTGTTGGTATGTTGTTGATGTTGGCGCCGATGTTGAAGAAGTCGATCACCGGGCTGCCATTCTGATAGCCGTTTGGGTTGGCGATGAAATAATTGACGCTCTGGGGCTTGTGCAGACATTCATTGGCGTAGCGCACGCTCAGGTTGGTGCGTCCAAACTTGGTGCCATCGTAACCACAGGTAGTGTCAAATTTTGTGCTGATCTCGAATGAATAGCCCTCGTCCATCGGGCTGCTGAAGTAACCGGAAAGGTCGAGCTGGATAGAGTCGCCACCATAAAACGGCGTGAGCGTCTGATTGGAAAACAAAGGCACGTTTTCTTGCAACCGCAGGTAGTTCAGCTTGGTTTCCAACAAGTTAACGGCTGTTGGCAGGCTGTAGGAATACCCGAAAATGGTCGACAGCGGCCGCACTTCAAAGGGGAACATGTTCTCACGCGCGATGCGGATTTTGTAACTAAAAGGGTTGATTTCTGTAGAAACCGCACAAGGCTCAATCCTTTGGGCTGCCGGATTGATTTCTTCCAGATAGCCGGAGAATTGCCGGATAGGCTTTTCCGTGCAGAAATTTTCCAGTTCCCAGGAATAGTTCTTGAACCGGTCGCAAACCGAAGTCTTGAAATTGACCAGTGGCGGCGTAGCAGCGCCCGCCGGCGTGAAATTATGGGTGAATTTGTAATCGGCTTGCAAGAAAATAGAGTCGCCTGCAGTTAGGGTGAAGCCCTGAGGCAAACAGCCCAGCGCAATTTGCTCCGATACACTAAAGGTATATTGGTCAAACATACTGGCCACTTGGTCCACAATGGCCGGCGGCCTGATGTTGGGTTGCGCCACATTGATGATGTGCTGGTCGGACCGGATCAGCGGCTTTTCTATCGGGCAGCTGAACACCTGGCCACCCGCTTTTTTGATGATGACCCGCCCACCGGCAAATTCTGTCGTATCGTAATTCACAAAAAGCTTTTTGGCTTCCAGGAGATCATAGCCGTCGCCGCCAAGTTTCGTGAAATCAGACATCAATGACTCGGTGAACAGCCTGTAATTCAACGCATACAAAGTGCCGGTCAAAACGGTTACCTGCAACTCATTGCGCATGGTATCGCCCGTAATAAAGCGGTCGAGCCGGATGCCTGGCGCATTGGCCTTGTTGGCGCTGTCGGCTTTCCGGTCGTTGTTGTTGTCTTCAAAATCGCGGTTCGCGCGCCAGGAATCAAAATCGACGCTTATCAATAAGTCTCCGCTGCCGTCACCCAGACCGCCGCCGCCGCCGCCGCCGCCGCCATTGCAACTATCATCTACAACGATGGTAAACTCGTCGCAGGCCGTGATGCCACATTCGGGCGTCACACTCGCGTCCAGGGCAATGGTGGAAAATGTCCGGATTTTCAGCTCGCAGCCCTTGCAGTCGGCAGGTGGCGGGTATACCGTAAAGTCCAGGCCCCTTGGCGGTACGTTCGGGACGCTGGCCTCGCAAGGCAGCCCGGCTTCGCAATGGTACTTGATACAAATCTCATCGCCGACAGAATCCTGGGCGAATGGAAGATCGAATACAGCCTGGATCGTGGTACTG
>CAYVPM010000432.1:0-3878 GCA_964453475.1 uncultured Saprospiraceae bacterium
GCATCCATCCTGCGGGCGCGTGGTTTTGAAAATCTGGTGGACGTGCAAGGTGGGTTTGCGGCGATCAAACAGAGTGGGCTGTTTAAGACAACGGATTATGTGTGTCCGTCCAAATTGAAAAAAACAGTATCAATGTGATAACCTGACTGCCCACTGGGTATGCTGCGCAAAACAGACCGGCTTGCACATTTAGATTGGCTTATTAAATGCCTGAATTAATGAAAAACAACACATTAACTGCAATTATCGCGCTTGGCATCATTTTGGCTGGATGTAAAAAAACCATTGAAACGCCTCAAAAACTAGATTTTTCCTGTATAAAATTATCCGATGAACTAGGAGTCAGCTTAGGGACACATGGCTGTGCAAATTCAAACGACGGGAACCACACAACTTTGACCGCTACGGAAGCGGCCTATTTTTCCGGAAACGATACCAGCTTTCTACAAGGAACCGTGTCTGTTCCAATCACCGAGATTCCTCAGTACCCAAACCCTGTCATGGAAGGCGCTGATTTCAGACTTATCCTCCGCAGCCCTGCTCCTGGCAACCTGATAAAGCTTCAATTGGCAATCATAGATGAATCAAAAAATACCTTGTTCCAATATGTTGGAAACCTAGAAAGCAACGTTTCATTAGCGATTGAAGTCCCTTCTGACAAATTTGTCAAAGGATCTTATTACCGAGTTTATTACAGGGTGAGCGCTTTAGGTGCTCCAATAATATTTGAGGGCTATAACAACTTTTTGGTCTGCAAACAGATTATCCCGTTGAACATCGAAACGGATTGTCTTTGAGAAAATCCTCTTTTGGTTTTTATTCCAAATTATTGCAAATACTATGGCGGCCTCAGTTCAGACCAATAACTCAAATCATTGACAATGAATAAGTTGCAAAATTTTGCTCTTGGCAAATGGTATACCCCCATCGGCACTGAAGCGCTACAATACAACGCCTACAACAACCAGGTCATCAGCATCGCTGGTGATGTGGCCAACCCTTCCGATGTATTCGAATATGGCAGGAACGTCGGCAGCCGCAACCTTCGGAAAATGACTTTTTTCGAGCGGGGCCTGATGCTCAGGCGCCTCGCTTTATTCCTCAGCGACCGCAAGGAAACCTATTACGCGGCATCCTACCTTACCGGGGCTACGCGTACTGATTCCTGGATCGATATAGACGGCGGTATTGGCAATTTGTTTGCCTACGCTTCCTTGCGGCGTGTCATGGGCAGCAAAACATTTTATGTAGACGGCGCAACAGTAGGACTGTCCAAGGAAGGCACCTTTGTGGGCCAACATATAATGGTGCCAAAGCGTGGCGTAGCGTTGCACATCAACGCCTTCAACTTCCCCATTTGGGGCATGTTGGAAAAATGCGCCGTCAACTGGCTGGCCGGCGTGGCCGCGGTGGTGAAAGCCTCGGAAGTGACCTCTTTCGTCACGGAAACTGTGGTTCGGGATATTGAGGCAAGCGGCATCCTGCCGGAAGGCGCCCTGCAATTTATCGGTGGGCGCGGGCACGGGCTGATTGATTATGTTGAAAACCAAGATATTGTGACGTTTACAGGCTCAGCAACAACGGGAAAAAAACTGAAGGCGCACCCGCGATTGCTGGAACATTCCGTACCATTCAACATGGAAGCTGACTCCTTGAACGCAATGGTATTGGGCGAAGATGCAGGGCCGGGTACTCCGGAATTCGACATATTTATCAAAAATGTACGGGCGGAGATGACGGTAAAAGCCGGCCAGAAATGTACCGCCGTGCGGCGTATCATTGTGCCGGAGCGTTTTCTGGAAGACGTTCAAATTCAGCTTGGCAAGGAGCTTTCCAAAACAAAAATAGGCGATCCCTCGGTGGAAGGTGTGCGCATGGGCGCGCTGGTGAGCCAATTACAACGGGAGCGGGTGCTGGAAAACCTGAAACTGCTCCAGAGCTCTTCCGCTGTTGTTTTTGGGGATTTGGAGCAATTTGAGGTCATTGGCGCCGACAAAAAATCGGGGGCTTTTTTGCCGCCGCTGCTGCTGCTGAACCAGGACCCGTTCAAAGGCCAAGAATGTCACAACGTAGAGGCTTTCGGCCCTGTTGCTACTCTGATGCCCTATAAAAGCTTAGAAAAAGCCATTGAACTCGCCAATCTTGGCAAAGGTTCGCTGGTTTCCACCATCTGTACCTTCGACCCAGAGGTTGCCGGGGAATTTGTGCGGGAAGCCGGTGCTTACCACGGGCGCATCCTCATCTTGAACCACGAATCGGCCAAGGAAAGCACCGGGCACGGCTCACCCATGCCCATGCTCACGCACGGAGGACCCGGGCGCGCAGGCGGGGGCGAGGAAATGGGCGGTTTGCGCGGGGTGATGCACTACCTCCAACGCATCGCCGTGCAAGGGCACCCCTCCATGCTCACCGAGGTAACCCAAACATACCAGCGTGGAGGCGCGCGCCCGGAAAGCGCGGTACACCCCTTCCGAAAACATTTTGAAGAGCTTCAAATCGGCGAAACGTTCACCACTGCCAAACATACCGTTTCGGAATCCGACATCAGCAATTTCGCCAACCTGTCGGGCGACAACTTTTACGCCCACATGGACGTGACCGCTTTGGAGGGAACCCCATTCACAGGCCGCGTAGCGCACGGGTATTTTATCCTTGCCAAAGCTGCAGGATTGTTTGTAGATGCAAAAAAGGGGCCTGTTATCCTGAATTACGGGCTCGACGAGTGCCGTTTCACCAAACCTGTTTACCCGGGCATGACCATCGGGGTGCGGCTCACGGTAAAGGAAAAAATCGAGACCGAACAAAAGGTGGACGACGAGCTCCCACCGCGCGGCATCGTGCGCTGGTTCGTGGATGTATATGATGAAACGGGCGAGACCGTGGTGCTGGCTACGGTATTGACAATGGTTAAAAAGCTTGATAAATAATAATTTGGAAGGTTGTGTTCCGACAGGTAGCAAACCGGCGTAACTTACTTCAAAAACTCCCCAAGCGGGCTATCCCGCCGCAAAAATGGCTTCATGGCATCATAAGGCACAAAAATCGTCTGCCTACCGTATTGCGGGTGAAACAGCGTGCTCATTTCAAAGCCTTCCCGGCGGATAAGGAGCAGCGGGAAACCTTCTTTTGTCAGCCACTCCCGGTACTTTGGGTCATTTGCAAATGCAGCGAGCTTTGGCATTTCTTTGGCAGCGTAATCGCTGAACCAGCTTTTGTAGTTGAAGGTTTTTTGGAACAAGTCTTCCATAACTACCTGTTTGCCGGTTTTCAGGTCGAAATTGTAGGCGATGCCCTGCGCTTTATCATTCCAGGTATCCGAAAAAGTGAGATAGCCCGTGAAAAGGTTGTCGGTCCAGCAGCCGATTTCAGGCCAGGCGCTTGCTCTTTGTGCGTTCCGGTTGGCTGCCGACAGGGGCATTTTTTTTTGCGGAAAAGGTTGATTTACAACGATCTACCCAGCCATTTACTTGTTCGTCGAGCCAGGTGTTGCAGGAGGCGCATGGGGTGCGGGGGTACAAGACGTCGTACGAAGAGGCGTAGTCGGCGTATTCGTAGCAGCCGAGCAGGAAATGGTCTTTCAGGATAAATTTGAACTGCCGGCGCTCTCCACTTCCTGTCCAGTTGCAATCGGTATTTTGCCCTGGTTTCAGGTTGCCCGAAAGCATGGCCACCAGGCGGTCTTCTTTGCCAAGCGCTTCCATTTCATAGCTGCCATCGGCTTTTATCTCCCCTTTCAGTTTGTAGGTGCGGCCATTGTCGGATTCCACCCAGAGAAAGCCTTCAAGCGCTCCGTTTTGGGCGCGCACCAGCACCATATCGGCACGGGCGTTGTTGTAGCGTGTAATGAATCGGCTGCTCCATTTGTTGTCGCTGTAATT
>CAYVPM010000432.1:3888-4203 GCA_964453475.1 uncultured Saprospiraceae bacterium
TTGAGGGTTGCAGCACTGCCTGGCGGTAATTCATCTGCTTCCAGCTTACTGCCAATGGTGTTGGTGGCGTTCGTCCACTCCGCTTCGAGGTGGCGGCCCTGGATAGAGCCCGTGAGCATACCCGTTTTTACCCTGGCCATATCAAATTCTTCCAGTTTAAAGCCGGTAGAATCCAGGGTACCCTGAAGCCGGAACCGGGTGCGGCTTTTGGCGTAGGTGAGATAGCCCCGGCAGCTTTTCCCGTCAAAGCCAAGGTTGACATCCACCATAGCGCCGTCATCCATGCGGCCTTTAAACAGGCGCGCCCATTTGATG
>CAYVPM010000433.1:0-4194 GCA_964453475.1 uncultured Saprospiraceae bacterium
GGTTCGAGGTATTGGGTGGAACAATTACGGGCACTTTTTGTGGAACGCTGGTTATTACCTCCACCACGAGCGCCATCAACAACTGCTCAACGACTTCTGTAACACGGGTTTATACCATTTTTGATGACCTGGCCCCTGCAAATGGCATGGTCGATCAGGGAGAAAACTTCGCTACCTGTACGCTCACGTACACGTACGCGCCAGACATGTCGCCGCCTACTTTTAACCAAAACCCACTGCCTGCCGACATTTCTATTGCTTGCACCGATCCCTTGCCCATGGCGCCCATGCTGACAGGCACAGACAACTGCGGCGGCGTAGGCTCTGTCCCGGATGTGATTTTTATCAATGAATTCCACTACGATAATACCGGTACTGATGTTGGTGAGTTTGTAGAAGTAGCCGGAACAGCAGGCATCAACCTTGCCGATTATCAGATTATCCTTTACAACGGCAACGGTGGGGTGGTGTACACAACCACAGCATTGGCCGGTGTTATTGACAACGAAGGCTCGGGATTTGGCGCGGTGTCGTTTGCATACCCATCGAACGGCATTCAAAACGGTGCGCCGGACGGCATTGCCTTGTACCGCATTTCCACCAACCAGGTGATCCAGTTTTTGAGCTACGAAGGAGTATTCCAGGCAAATGATGGGCCCGCCAATGGTATGTTTTCTACCGATGTTGGGGTACTCGAACTTGGCACTGAAGCAGCTGGCCTGTCGCTACAACTGACAGGAACAGGCCAGGTGGCCGGTGATTTTACCTGGGTTGGCCCAATCGCCCAGTCGCCCGGTACATTGAACACGGGGCAAACCATCAATCCATTGCCCGTTTCCATTCCTGCTACTTTTATGCAGACTGAAACTGTGGGCAGTTGCCCTGGTGCGCGCGTTGTTACCCGCACTTGGACGCTGAAAGATGCCTGCAACTTGATGACCATGCACACGCAAACCATCAACGTCACAGACACAGAGCCGCCTTTGCTGACCCCCATGCCACCCAATGTGACCCTTGCGTGTGACGCTCCGGTGCCGCCCCCGCCTGCCGTAGTTGCCACGGACGATTGCGACCCTGCGGGCATTGTCAATGGCCCGGTATGGATCAACGAGCTCCACTACGACAACATTGGAAACGATGTAAATGAATTTATAGAAATAGCAGGCCGCGCCGGTACAAACCTTGCCGGCTACGACCTCTTCTTTTACAATGGCTCTACCGGGATGATGGGTGGCACATACGACAATGTCTCACTTTCCGGGGTGATCCCGAACCAAAGCAACGGTTTCGGCACCCTCGCCTTTTTCCTGCCTTCAAACGGTATCCAAAATGGCCCATCCGACGGCATCGCCTTCGTAAAAGGCGGCACTGTCATTCAATTCCTGAGCTATGAAGGTGTTATGACCGCTATTGGCGGCCCTGCCAATGGCATGGTTTCTACCGATATTGGTGTAGCTGAAACAGGCACAGAAGCCATTGGTCAATCCCTGCGTTTGTCGGGCAATGGAGCCACCTATGCCGCCTTTGTTTGGAACAACCCTTCTGCCACCTTTCCGGCTACGCCTGGGCAGGTTAACCAGGGCCAAACTTTCCCGGTTCAGCCCCCGATCGGCCTGCCAGTAACCTTTACGGAGACCAGCATGACTGGTAGTTGCGCTCAAAACCGCACCATCACCAGAACCTGGCGGGCAACCGACGGCTGCGGCAATACCGCCACCTACACCCAAACCATTAATGTCGGCGATAACACCGGGCCGGTGATAACTTGCCAGAATGTGACCGTTAACCTCGACATTTTTGGCAATGTATCGGTAACGCAAGCACAACTGATTCAGTCGCTGAGCGACGGCTGCGCCCCAACCAACAGCATCGTTGTAACGCCTGCAGGCCCATTCAACTTTAACTGCGCCCATCAGGGGACTACTCAGCCCGTGGTGCTCACGGCAACCGATCCTTGTGGCAACGCTTCAAGTTGCACGGCACAGGTTACCATAAACCCATTTGCCCGTTGTACGCCTAAAATACTCATTACCGATCCTTGTGTCTGCAAAAACAACGCGACCAACCTGAGTAACGGACAGTTCAACGAAACCATTAAAATTGAAGGCCTTGCCGGCCAAACCTGGACAATTATTTCTGCAACTGGAATATACTTGTCCAGTAGCCAGGCGCCACCAAGCAGCCCTGCTGCTATCCCCCCCGGAACAACATTTACCCAAATCCCAAACAACAGCGGCGACTATTTTTTCACGGGCATTCATGTGGATGCCCTTGGATACTCCATTATTGTATCGAATGGAAATGGCAACGCGCTGAGCATTGGCAATTCATGCGCATACCCGAACCCGTCCATTACCTCCGATCTTTCCGGGGCCTTTTGCCTGTTCTCCGATCCGGTCGACTTGACGGGTGATCCAGGCGATGCGAACATCGTGAGCCAGGGCTTTACGGTAAATGGTGTCCCGGCAACACAGTTCATCCCCAGCCAGCTGGGCATCGGCAACCACACCATTGTGTACACGGTTAACGGTGGCGTTCCAAAAGCTTTTGGCCCGAATGACCCGGGCTGTATCCAAAGTGTTTCAACCGTAGCGCATGTGATTGTGACTCCGGCGACCCTCAATTGCAATGACCTGGTCTATATCTCCTTGCCATCGTCGTGCACGGGAGAAGTGCGTCCCGATGACGTACTGGAAGGCAGTTATGGGTGTTTTGACGACTATCTGGTAGAGCTTGACCGCGTCGTGCCTTTTGGTAATGGCCCCTGGACGAGCGCGCTTCTCACGAGTGCCGACATTGGCAAAACTTACCAATACCGGGTTACGCACCTGGTGAGCGGCAATTACTGCTGGGGCTCTGTAAAAATTGAAGACAAACTGGCGCCAGAACTGGCCTGCCAGGATATTCACCTGATTTGCCCGATCACCAATTATGACCCAAATTATTTGCAAAATGTATTGGGCATCGCTACGGCTTACCCAACTATTACGGACTGTTCGAACTATACCTACTACTTCACGGATACATGGGTCGACCTGAGCTGCACCGGCAGTATCAACGGCCAAAACAACATCAGCGCTTATGTGCTGCGCAAGTGGGCGGCCACCGACCAATGGGGCAATTCCACGACCTGCAACCAGTACATTTACTTTGACCGCAGGCACGTTGCCGATGTCGAGTTTCCTGAAGAGTTCACCATCCAGTGCAACAGCACCATCAACACATCACCTTCAGTAACAGGCGCACCATATTTGACGGCGTTTGGACTCGAATGGCCACTAAATCCGGGTGCCGGCTTCTGTGAATTGCAGGCAGCCTACTCGGACCAGATACTGCCGGTCTGCGATGGCACCTACAAAATTATCCGCACCTGGACTGTATTGGATTGGTGTTTGCCAACCACGCCCATACCACCTTTCACCAACCCGACCTATTACATTCAGGTAATCAAGGTGACGGATGAAACAGGCCCAGCCTTTACCTGCCCGCCCAACACAACGGTATCTGTTGATCCGTTTAGTTGCTGCGGAACCATTGACCTGCCGGACCGTATCATCGAAGACGCTTGCTCACGGGTGAACAACATTGACGGCATGGTGGTCACTTTTGATGCAAATACCGGGGAACAAACAGGCATGCATACTTTCGGCGGGCAATTGACTGATTTCCCAGGTAACAACTGGTGGGACCGCGATACAATGGGACAATGGGGCGTGACGCCTTGCCTGCCAATCGGCACCCATACTGTAACCTACCGTGCACAGGATGATTGCAGCAATATCAGAACCTGCACGTTCCGTTTGGCCGTGCAAGACTTGATACCACCGGTAGCCGTTTGTGACCAGCTTACAAAAGTGGCGCTCGGCAGCGATGGCGAAGCTGTAATAAACGCCATCACTTTTGATGACGGCTCGTACGACATCTGCTGCCTGAAAGACATAAAAGCTGGCAGGGGCAGTAGCGTGGGCACTACCGTAGGTTTTGACTGCGGCGATGTTGGCGATATTATTATGATCACGCTGCGGGCGACAGATTGCAACGGAAATACCAATGATTGTATGGTAGAGGTATTGGTAGAAGACAAGATCAAGCCCATTTGCCAGGCGCCCCCGCACGTGACGGTAAGCTGCGAGCAGTTCGACCCGAGCCTTTGGTTGTACGGCAATGCAGATGTTTTGGACAACTGCTGCCTTG
>CAYVPM010000434.1:0-4190 GCA_964453475.1 uncultured Saprospiraceae bacterium
GCTGCCCCTTACTCGCGTCATTTCCGAACCCCGATATTTACCTGCTTTCAAAACCTACTCCTGCTTTTACTAAAATGACGAAGAAGAACAGCCTTCTTGCGGCTACTGCCTTGTTTTCGATTTGCGCGCTATTTGCATTTTCCTACCCGGAAAACTTGCGAGAAGAGGTGCTTACCATCCTTTTCCCGAATGAAATACGCCCCGTCGCGGTGGAGCATGCGCCCATTGAAAAGGTTTCAGGCACGCTCGATACCTTCCCGCCCCTGTCGGACCGCTTCGACGATTTTATGAATTCGTCGAACCCCAACCCCATCGACTTGCGCGATCCGAAAGCCATTGACCAAACGGTGGAATACGACCCCATTTCCAACATGTATATCCTTACGGAAAAAATCGGCGAGGATTTCTACCGCGCGCCTACTTACATGACCTTTGAGGAATACCTGGCCTGGCGCGACCGGAAACAGCAGCAGGAGTATTTCGACCGCTTGCAAGGCGTGGTACCGCCCGGCGGCAAAAAAAGCGGCGAATCCGGCGACCCCGTGGCGAAATTCGACATAAAAAACTCCCTGATCGATCGCCTTTTCGGCGGCACCAATGTCGATATCAAGCCCCAGGGCAACATCAACCTGACATTCGGATTTGATTACCAGAACATCCAAAACCCGATTCTGACCCGGCGCCAGCAGCGCAACGGCAACTTCGATTTTGACATGGACATCAACATGAATGCCTCCGGCAAAATCGGTGAAAAACTCAACCTCAACTTCAACTACAACACCCAGGCCACCTTCGACTTCGACAACCAGATGAAGTTGAAATACGATACCAAAAATTTCTCCGAAGACGAAATCCTCCAAAACATAGAAGCGGGCAACGTGTCGCTTCCCCTGCGCAGCAACCTCATTAAAGGTGTGCAAAACCTGTTCGGCGTAAAAGCAGAAATGAAATTCGGCCACCTGCGCACCACCATCGTGGGCAGCCAGCAGCGTTCCAGGCAACAATCCATGAAAGTGCAGGGCGGCTCACAGGTACAGGAATTCTCCAAACCCATCGACGAATACGACGAAAACCGGCACTTCTTCCTCAGCCACTGGAACCGCAATGAGTTTGAACCGGCCATGAAATGCCTGCCCGTGCCGCAATCGCTGTTCAACATCACCCGTATGGAGGTGTGGATCACCAACGACAAGCAGGAAAGTGTGAACACCCGCGACATCGTGGCACTGGCAGAACTGGCAGAACCCGATTCCGTGGACCAGCAATGGCGCCTCGCTTCCCCCCCTGGTAAAGACATCAAAAACAAAGGGCTGCCTGCCAACCAAAACAACCTCCTGTACCAAACCATCCTCGACGAGCTGGCCGTCGACTCTTCCATGCGCTTCAGCGAAAGCGTGGTGAGCAAACTGACAGGCCCGACCTTCAACCTCAAGCAGATTCGCCATTTCGAAAAGGTGAACGCCCGCCAATTGAACCCCTCGGAGTTCAGCTACAACGAGCAGTTGGGCTTTATCAGCGTCAACCTCAACGTACAGCCCGACCAGGTGGTGGGCGTGGCCGTAGAATATACCTACAACGGCACACCGTATAAAATCGGTGAATTTTCCAGCGACGTCGCCCGGAAAAACTCCATCGACACCCTGAAAACCAACGTCCTGTTCCTGAAGATGCTCAAAGGCACCACGGCCAACATCCAGTTCCCGATTTGGGACCTGATGATGAAAAACGTCTATGCCGTGGGTACCGCCAACGTGGATCCGCAGGAATTCCGCTTCGATATTTTTTACGAAGACCCAGGTAAAGGCCAAAAGCGTTTTCTCTCCGGCGACGATATCCCCACTGACTTGAAAGGCCGCCCCCTGTTGCAGGTGTTCAACCTCGACAACATGAACCTGCAAGGCGACCCCGGCCCCGACGGTATTTTTGACTTCGTACCCGGCCTGACCATTAACCTGAGATCGGGGCGTATCATGTTCCCGGTGCTGGAGCCTTTTGGCAGTTTTATGACCAAATCCATCATGGCAGCCGGAGCAGACACCAGCGTTGCCATAAAATACGCCTACCCACAGCTCTACGACCTCACCCCCTTCCGGGCGCGGGAATTTCAGCAGCTCAACCGTTTTACCCTCAAAGGCACGTATAAATCGAGCACTTCCTCCGAAATTTCACTCGGAACATTCAACCTGCCCAGAGGTTCTGTGCGCGTCACCGCCGGCGGCCAGCAACTGCGCGAGGGCGTTGACTATTCCGTAGATTACAACATCGGCAAGGTTAGAATCCTCAACGACGCCATCCTGCAATCGGGGCAAAACGTCAATGTGAGCTTTGAAGACAACACTTTCTTTGGCTTCCAGAGCCGCTCCATGATCGGCGCCAGATTCGATTATGACATCAGCAAGGACATCTCTGTTGGCGCTACTTTTTTAAACCTGTTTGAGCGCCCGCTGACCCAAAAAGTCAACGTCGGCGATGATCCGATCAACAACAAAATATACGGCGCCGATTTTAGCCTGTCGAAGGACGCACCCTGGCTGACTAAGCTGGTGGACAAGCTTCCGCTCCTTGAAACCAAGGCTGCTTCCAGTATTACCGCGCAGGCGGAGGTAGCGGTGTTGCAACCAGGCCACAACCGCGCCATCAACCAGGGCAAGGATAAAGGCGGTGTGGTGTACCTCGACGATTTTGAGGGAAGCACGGCCAACCTGCCCCTGACCACCCAATTCAACCAATGGGTGATTGCTTCAACACCACAGGGCGACCTCAACCTCTTCCCCGAATCCGACCTGAGCAACCGCGAGCTTTCGGTGGGCGCCAACCGCGCAGGGCTGTCCTGGTACGTTTCAGACCCTAGCGCCCGCGACGGCATCGACGGCAACGACCCCTACACCCGCTTGATTCAGTACCAGGATATTTTCCCCAACCGGCAGCTCACGCCATTTGAGCAATCGAGCTTGCGACCCCTGGATGTCACTTTTTATCCACGCGACCGCGGCCCCTACAATTACGAGCTTCCCGGCGGTTATCCCGGTTTTTCCAAAGGCCTGACGACCAGCGGTGAACTGAATGAACCCAATACCCGCTGGGCTGGGTTCATGCGCGAATTGAATACCAACGACTTTGAAGCGGCCAACATCGAATTCGTGGAGTTTTGGATGCTCAACCCCTACATGAACAAATCCGACCTCTCGCCTGTGTCCGATGACGGTACCATGTACATCGACCTGGGTTCAGTTTCGGAGGACGTGATGCGCGACTCCCGGCAGTTTTTTGAAAACGGATTGCCCACCAGCAACAATACCGGGGTTACCGACAACTCCACCTGGGGACGCGTGCCCATTGAACCACCCGTGGTGAACGCGTTTGACAACCAGGAATCGAATCGTATCCTGCAGGATTTGGGTCTGGATGGCTTGAATGATGTGGATGAGGGTATATTTTTTGCCGATTGGTACAACGCTATCATGAGCTCGCCATTGTCGCAAAACGCCAAAAACGCCATCATGGCCGACCCTTCCAACGACAACTTCGTGTACTTCCGCGATCCGGCCTTTGAAAGCAACCCGCCCGGTTTGCTGGAGCGCTATCGCCATTTTAACAAGCAACAGGGCAATTCACCTGTCAACCAAAGCAACAACCTCAACCCCTCAGCGACCAACTTCCCCGACCAGGAAGACCTCAACCGCGACCGTTCGTTGAACGAAACGGAAGCCTATTACCGCTATAAAATACAAATGGCCAAAACCATGCTGAATGGCCAGGAGGTGCTCGATGAAAACGCTCCGGAACTGAGGGACTTGATTACGAGCACGGTAACGTTTATGAAAGACGGCCGTGAATACCACTGGTACCGTTTTAAAATTCCGCTCGATCAGGAGCAGAACCGCACAGCCTTCGGTGGCATACAGGATTTCCGCTCCATGCGTTTTGTGCGCATGTTCTGGAAAGGCTTCACCGAGCGCACTACCTTCCGTTTTGCTACCCTGGAGTTGGGTCGGAACCAATGGCGCCGTTTCACGCAGGCTTTGCCGAATGTTGACCCCGGCGCAGGCTTTTGTGATGCCACTTACGATCCTGCCATCCCGTTTGATATTAACGCCGTGAGCCTCGAGTAAAAATCTGCACGGGTGCCTTTCAAATATACGATTCCTTTCGGCATCCAGCGCGAGCAATCGGTAGGCGCTTTCCCCGAT
>CAYVPM010000435.1:0-4189 GCA_964453475.1 uncultured Saprospiraceae bacterium
ATGTTCAAGGAGAGTTGCAAGGGGGGCTGACCAGTCTGATGAGCGCCACTACTATAGTCTCACCAGTAATCATGACCAGCATATTCTCCTATTTCACGGCAGCCGGCGCGCCGATCTACTTTCCGGGGGCGGCGATGCTTACCGGGGCAGTCCTGACTTTTATGAGCGCGGCTTTGGCATTCCGGACATTGCGGGTGCGCTGAAGAAATGGCCTATTTTTCGTTGCAAAAACAAAAACTTGTTTGATAAGCCAAAAATGGCGAATACCTTTGCGCTCCACAAATGCCCGGATGGTGGAATGGTAGACACGAGGGACTTAAAATCCCTTGACCCTTAAAGGTCGTGCAGGTTCAAGTCCTGTTCCGGGCACTTTCAGTAAAAATCTCAAAAACCAAAGCGGAGCGTCAGCATCAAATTCCTTCCTGACTGGGGAAATAAGCCCATTTGGCTGTACACTGCCCCGCCTTCCAACTGTGTATAAGGATCGTCCGGACGGGCGTCATAGCCTGCCGAGGTGTAGCGGTACACCCATCCATTGGATGCATAGCGCGCGTCCAGCCAATTGTTGATCGAGAGGATAAGCCCAAGTGACTGGCCGCTTTTCAGGTCAAAATCGGCATTCAATCTAAGATCACTGAAAAAATAGCCCGGTAACGAAGCCCTATCGTTGGCGGTATTGTCCAGGAATTGTTTTCCGACGTATTTTCCAGAAATAACAACCGCAATGCCACCGCTTTCTTGGCCTGCTTTGCGCCACAAAACGCTCGTCAACGCAGCCCGGGCGAGCATGTTCGGTGAAAACGCCAGGTCCGTGTTTTTATAGTCGAACACTTCTTGCAAACCTGTGTCCCAATCGTCGCGGAACTCGGAAAAAGCTTTCACCTTATTTTGGCTCAGCGAGAAGTTCCCGGCCATCGAAAACCTGGAATTTAAGGTCGCACTTGCCTCCAATTCCAGCCCGGCGCGATAACTGGCTGGAACATTGGTTCGAATGTACGCCCCTACGTCGTTGATGCGCCCATCCAGTACCAATTGGTTGTGGTATTGCATGAAAAAGCAATTGGCGGTGAAGCTGATTTTTTTGTCTTCAAAGCGCAGCCCAAGCTCTGTGTCCGCCAGGCGTTCCGCTTTTGGCCGAGACGTTGGTGTCGATTGCGTGTAATCATCCCGGTTCGGCTCCCGGTGTGCGATGCCAAAAAAGCCGTACCCGTTCCAATTATCTGAAATCGAATAGGTAAGCCCAACTTTCGGGTTGAAGAAAAAATGGGCGACGGTTTGGTCGGTTGGCAGCAGTTCATTGTTGAAGCCCAAAAAGGCGTAGCCGACATGCCTGGTTTGCAAGTCGGCAAATGCCCTGAAGTTTTTCGAAAAGCTTTTTTCCACCTTCAAAAAAACATTCCCATCGCGTTTTTCTGCGCTGTTGTCGTAATAGCGAAAATCTTTGGGCACTCCAATGAATTGCTCGGCCCAAATAATTTCACCAAAATGGCGGCCCTGGTATTGACTCAAAGCCCCACCCAAAAGGAAACTCGTGTTTTTCTCCCTGGACGGCGTCCAGCGCAGGGCAAAAGTGCCGCCATAAAAATCGTTGTCGAGCCAGCGGCGGCGAATCAAATCGGTTGTTTCAATAACCGTATCACCAAGCACCCAGCCTGGAAGCCCGTAATCTGCATAAGCTTCGTCGGCCTTGTATTGCTCGTAATATCCGCCGCCCTTGGTGTAGTGCCCGTTCAGTTGCAGAATCAGTTGTGGGCTTAATATCCGCTTGTAGTGGAGCAACAAATGCTGTTGACCGTAATCATCCACCTCCTCGTCATAAGGTTCGCCGGGGCGTTCTGTACCGGCAGTATTGTATGTTCTACGTGCTTTGTCGTCTATGAATTGCACCGGTGTGCCGTTCCAGGCTTGGTAGGTTCTTTCATGGCCCGACAACAAATGGGCTTGCAGGGTTTGGCGTTCGCCCAGATAAGCTGCCGACAGGTGCAAGGACTTCAGGGCGGCAGCGCCCCGGTCAATATAGCCGTCTGAACTGATGCCGGATGCCCTGCCGAAGAAAGACCATTTATTGGCCAATAGCCCCGTATTGGCTTGAGCAGATATTTTTTTGGTTCCAAATGACCCAATGGTGCTGCTCACGCTGGCGCCTGGGTTGGGCAATACTTTCGAAAGGTCGAGGTTGACAGTGGCGCCGAAAGCCCCTGCGCCGTTGCTGCTGGCGCCAACGCCGCGTTGCACCTGTATTTCCGCCGCGGATGCAGCCAGATCGGGCAAATCGACCCAAAAAACGCCCTGGCTTTCAGCATCGTTGAGCGGCACGCCATTGATGGTCACGTTCACCCGCGTCGGGTCGCTGCCCCGGATGCGCAGGCCAGTGTACCCGATGCCCGTGCCGGCATCCGAGGTTTCCACAAGGGACGGAATAGCCGTCAACAACATGGGGACATCCTGAGCCTGCAGGGTTTGGGCAATCTTTTCAGCGTTCAGGTTGTTGTGCGGAATGGGGCTTTTGTTGCCCGCCCGGGTAGCTTGCACGACGACTTCCCGCAAGAGTTCGGTTGAGTCGATTTGTTGGCCGTAAGCAAAAAAAGGGAAAAGAAAAAGAAGGGCGGAAGTCCGAAAAGATTTGACGTAAGTCATTTAAAATTAAGCATTTGAGTGAAACATCCATTTACAAAAGGGGCTTTTGTAAACGTAGTGATGCCACTACCCGTAACCGTTCCTTAGCCGGAATTACCCGGTCAAGTTCGATGGGTTTGATCTCAGCCAAGCTAGGTTATCGGTGGGGGGTCAACCCCCGATACCCTGCCCAGCACCCCAATGATTCGCCGCAAAGATCACAAAATTTCGGCAATTTGTTCAAGCGCTGCAGCCAAGCGCTGCGATGGCGTACCCCGGAGTATGCTGAAATTGGCGGCCAATTCCAGTAAAAGCGCTTCATAAAGCGCAAACAAAACATCCCTGTCATCAGGGTTTTCGCGGAGCGGGTCGGGGGTCCAGGGGATCTCAGGGGAACACAATAAGTAATAAGTGTTTGCCGCGATTTTTCTGCTGCGGGTAACATCACTCGTCCCAAACTGAAATTGTTCCCAAATTCGGATAACCGTCCAGTCGGTATCACTCACCAAAACAGTTTGCTTGCAATGTTGCTGGTGCCACTCCTGCCAGCTTTCCTGGCCCGAAAAAATGGCGTAGAGATCCGCTTTTTCGTATTTCCGCCCCAAATATTGCAGGTATGGCCTTGAAAATTCTGGGACGAGATTGACGCCCAGTGCCGTTGCCAGATCCCGGGCCAATGTCGTTTTCCCTGAGGATTCAGGCCCTGTTAAAACGACGTTTAAAAGCATGTTTTTGTTTTCTCTGACCATATAAATGGTAATTTTGCGGCGATACTTGAAAGAGAACATTCATGCACAATCTTGAACCACATTACGCCTGGCGCGATGTTTACGCAGCGGAAGAAGACGAGCGATCGCCCTTTTTCCGGCGCAAGTACAGTGAATTTCACTACTCCCACAAATTATACAATTTTTACCTCCACCCACAATGGGACGGCTTTGGCTCTGCAACCTTGTATGCCAAAATCCTTTTTGTTGACTATGATGAGCAATGTGCTTTAATTGAATTGATCGGTGAATGGAACGATGCGCTTTACAACGACATTATGCATTTCAAGCGCAGGGTCATCGAGCCGCTGATGAAGGAAGGGGTGGTGAAATTCGCGCTTTTCTGCGAAAATGTATTGAATTTTCACAGCGCCGAAGATGATTATTACGCCGAATGGGCCGAAGAAGCCCATGATGAAGGCGGTTGGGTTACCTGCATCAATACCCGGCAGCATGTGATGGAAGAAATGCAAAGCGGTCGTTTAGAGCACTTTATTCACTTTGGAGACGAATACAACGACATCTTCTGGCGCAGTCAAAAACCGCTGATTGTCTTTCAAATTATTGATGCCATGGTTAACGGCCGGGTGAACAGGCTTGTATAACACTGGGTACTGAAACTTAATCGATGTACCGCCGCAGCAGCCCGTTGTATGCTTCAATCCTTCGGTCCCGGAAAAACGGCCATATCCGGCGCACATCTTCCGTCCGTTGTTTGTCAATCTCGATTACAGTGTTTTCTTCTTTGTCGGAACTGGAAAGGTGCAGGACTTCGCCCTGAGGGCCTGCAACGAAACTTTGGCCCC
>CAYVPM010000436.1:0-4182 GCA_964453475.1 uncultured Saprospiraceae bacterium
TTCGAGCGCTTAGACTTTCCAGGTTTTCAAAACCTGGAAAGTCTTGGCCAAGAAAATCGAAATAAAGTTTGGCGATATTTTCAATGCCGAACCGTTTATCACAACCCATAGCTAGCCCTACAAAAACGGGTTGTATTCCATTTCGTGCCGTATCGTCGTCGTTGGCCCATGTCCCGGGTACACGATCGTCTCGCCCGGCAGCACAAACAGTTCCTTTCTGATGCTTTGAATCAGCGTATCGAAATCGCCTCCCGGCAGGTCGGTGCGGCCGATGCTTTCGTAGAACAGCACGTCGCCGGCCACCACGAAACCTTCCTTTTTGCAGTAGAACGAAATGCTCGCGGGCGAGTGCCCGGGCGTGAACAGCATTTCCAGTTCCGTTTCGCCGAATTTTAAAACCTGTCCGGGTTCCAGGAACGCGCTGGGCAATGGCGAGGGCTGCACATTCGGGATGCCGTACATCTGGCAGGTGGGGATAAAGCGCTCCAGCACGGGCAGTTCGCCGCGGTGTATTTCCAGGCCGAGTCCCCAGGTTTCCGCTACAAATTTGTTGCCGAACACGTGGTCGAGGTGACAATGTGTGTTGATGAGCCGCACGGGCTTGAGATGGTTTTGGGTGATGAAGTTTTTCAGTGCGGCGCGTTCTTCGGGCGTGTAGCATCCGGGGTCGAAAATGGCGCATTCCCGGGTATCGTCCCAGAGGATGTAGGTGTTTTCGGCGAAAGGGCTGAATTCGAAGCTGTGGACTTGTGTCATGGTGGGGCAAAGGTAGGAAAAGCGGAAGATTAGGCGGATTAGAGGGCATGGGCTTTGGCGAGGAGCCAGCGCCATTCGAGGGCTTGCTTCTTTTTTTCGATGCGTTCAATGAGCAGGTCTGCGCGTTTTTTGTCGCCGGGGATGGAGGTCATCAGCTGGTATAGGAGGTTGGCGAATTCGCTGTTTGTTTTGATCAAGGAGTCGGACAGCAGTTTTTGAGAGGTACGGCTGATAAACATTTTGAATGCGTCGAGCTTGTAGGGAAGCAAGTCGGATTGGAGTTCGTAATAGGCTTTTAGCTCTAGGCGTTTGCCGGATACCATGTAGTCGACGAAAGTCGAGGTGGCTGGAATGATGGAGAGGCATTCGTCGTATTGGCCGATGGCGAACAGGTAGTGGGCTTTATTGAAGCGGTAGATGTCGTGGGTTTCGTTTTCGCCATAAATATCGTTCTTATATTTTTCAAGGAACGAATTTGCCCAGTCTAATTGTTTGATCTTTAGCGCATTAGCTGATACCGCCGCATACCGTCCTGAACTTAATTTCCCTTCATAGTGTAGGTACCCACGCTCCAAATTGTCTAAATATAATTCATGTAAAATGTGACAAATTTCATCATTGTCGCGGTTAGTATTCAAAAGAAGTATGACAAAGTTTCTTAGATAACCATAAAATTCTTGGAGCGTTTCGCCGTCAAATTTTTCTTCGTGTATTAGCAATAGATCGTATAAATAACGGATGTCTTCAATTTGGAGAATGTCTTTTTTGAGTAATAAGAAAATCTCGTAGTAAGTTTTTAATAAAGGTGATTTTGAGAGATACCTTTCTGGAATTTTATTGTCTGCTAGGTGGTCATTGATGAACGCAGGAACTTCGAGCTTAGTAACCCGCTGTTGTAACAGGTACCGGTTAAGCAACATGACGCGACGCAGGAAGTAGTAAGATTCGATAGAATCAAGAAGATTTGGGATATTGATGTCTCCTTTTTTTTGGTTATTCAGGCTTTCAACATAGTGGATAGAACCCTCCAATAATAATTGCTGATGATAGTGGGATGGACTCCAGGTGAGACATTCCGACTGCAACTTTTTAAGCTTCGCCATTGATTGTTGATATCTTGCGGATAATCCTCTTGTCCGCAAAATTTCCGTGAAATCAAAAACCTGTTGAAATTCTTTTTCTTCCTGAAAATATCCCTTTGTCAATAAATAGCTTCGGACTACCTTGTGTGCCTCAACCATTACTTTTTCTAACTTGCCTGCTACGTACTCTTGGTTTGTGAAAATTGCATCATACACGGATTTTTTGTCCAAAGTTTGCGAAAAGTCACCCCATGGATAGTTCAAACAAATCTCAAGCAGGGGCACTACTTGTGCTTTCATTCTTCCATTGTTAAAAAAACTGATGGTCGCAAATTGGAGGACATCAGCCTTTTCAGCGTGGCTTAGGGTTCTGATCAATTCAATTAGGTGGCTTTGCTCCATGTTTTGGCCTTGGAATACTTTCCAATAAGTGTTATAAATTTTGATAGGCCGAAGAAAAGACCTTTACATCGAAATTTTTCAGTTCATCATCATAAATTTGCTCATCATGGAAAAGAAACTTTTATGCGCATTGTTAATTATTGGATCATTTATTGTGTTTTCGACAGCAGCTGGGTCAATGCCGGTAAGCTGGAACAATACTCCAATTCAGGAGTTGGATACTTGTGATGCACCTCCACCAACAAACTTTCACGTAACAGGAAGAGGGCTTGATTTCATTACTGTTGCCTGGAATCCTGCATGGGCAGGCGCAACCCACACCCTGGTAGTGTTTACAAAATCTAGCAACAACAACTGGGTACTCTTAGATACTTTTTTCAATGTGCCAGGTACGGGGTATACAGTTCAAAGTGTATCCTTTAATGATGAGTGCAAATTAGTTATTTCAACAAATTGTTTGTCAGGTGAGCGTAGCATATATGTAATAGAAGAAATTGACAAAATCATTATTGAACTTGATGTAGCGGGGCGAAGGCCCAAAAATCCTGTTAAATTGGATGGTTGTGTTGGGGTCAGCCTTGAAGATTTTGAATGGGTGGGGTTTCAGGTTAATAGCCTGGATGGGAATCAAACAAAATCAAACATGTTTGAGTTAAAAATCATATCTACCTTGAATGAAAAAAATGTAAAAATAAATCGGGTATTTGAAAATATTCGGATTTATGCTGTGGATAAAAACAATTTTTGGCCAAGCCCAAAGCGTTTTACCCCCAACCCTTTTAAAATGGCATATCTTACTGAACAGGGTATTCCTGAGGATATCGGGTTTGTTGGATTGACAACGATTTTATACAACCCTCTACATGTTGAATTGTGCAAATTTTTAGATTACCCATGGGATGATCTCTATGAGTATTCAATTTATGTTGCGGCAGAAGTTTACCCCCCACATCCTCCTGAGGGAACAAACGATGAACGTGAAAATAGAAAAGTGCAATTCGCAAATTACCAAACGATAAAAGTTCAGAATCCATTTGGCGAAACTATTTCCGCTTTTTTCCCTCCGAATTTTAAGTCAAATGAAAAGGTCAAGTTTCAATTATTTAATCTAAATGGTCAACAAATTTTGAATTTTAATGAAACAAATTTTGAAGGCCAAGTTTTTCTACCTGCAAAAGAAGTTCAAAATGGCACATATTTTCTGCGCATTTTTACAGAATTTGATGTGTTTAATTTCAAGATAATAAAAACCAATTAATAGCTGCGTCGAAAAGAGACAAAATCCTTCCAGAATGTTTTGCCTCTGTCCTTTGATACATCTCACTCAAAACAAATAAAAGCCTAATAATCGTGAACAATACATTTGTTTTTTTTATTGTTTTATGGTATTCAACAAGCCTGAGCTCCCAGCCCACCATTCACTGGCAGAAGTGCATCGGCGGCACCGATTATGAAGAAGCCAATGCTATTCAACAAACTATGGATGGTGGATTTATTGTCGCTGGTATGACCATATCTGATGACGGTGATATTGAGAGTCATAATGGGTTGGTGGACTATTTTATTGTGAAATTGAATTCATTAGGCTCTATTGAATGGACAAAAACACTTGGTGGAAGCGACTATGATCATGCCCATTCAATTAAACAGACAAGTGATGGAGGATATATCGTTGCAGGTTTTACCCAATCTAGTGATGGTGATGTATTGGGCTTTCATGGAGATAAGGACGCCTGGATACTTAAACTTAATAGCGTAGGAGTAATTGACTGGCAAAAAAGCCTTGGTGGAAGTGGATGGGATGAGGCTTTGTCAGTAATTCAAACGGCTGATAACGGGTATGCAGTTGTTGGGTTTTCCAGCTCTATTGATGGAGACGTATCTGGAAACAACGGCTTTTTAGATGTATGGGTCGTGAAGCTAACAATTAATGGGATTGTCG
>CAYVPM010000437.1:0-3368 GCA_964453475.1 uncultured Saprospiraceae bacterium
GAATGGACCGCCGCCACGCGGGCGTTGAAGCGGCCATTGAGGCCAAGCCGGTGCCCAGTTGGGTATTCACCGCCGCCGCTTCGGTGGGCAAATATGTGTACACCAACCGGCCCAACCTGCTCATTTCCCTCGACAACTCCGGCGCGCCCATCATCAACCCGGGCATTGTTTACCAGAAAGATTTTTATGTGCCGCGTACGCCTCAAACGGCAGCCTCGTTCGGCATCAAATACGAAGGCAAGCAGTTCTGGTTCGCTTCCCTGGCGCTGAACTACGCAAGCGGTTCCTATTACGAATTCGACCGTGTGCGCCGAACGTCACAATTCGTGGCAGATATCGACCGCAACACCGATGTGTACCGCACGATTATCGACCAGCAGGAAATGCCCGCCAATTACACCCTGGACTTTTTCGGTGGAAAATCCTTTATGATCCAACGCAGCGGCAAGCGTTATTTCCTGAACCTGAA
Source organism: uncultured Saprospiraceae bacterium (assembly GCA_964453475.1). GTDB lineage: Bacteria > Bacteroidota > Bacteroidia > Chitinophagales > Saprospiraceae > M3007. The sequence goes on from CAYVPM010000437.1 coordinate 470, forward strand.
CCTGGGTGTCAACAATATCCTGAACAACCAAAACATCCTGCTTTCCGGCCGCGAAGTGTACCGCAATGCCTTCCGCAACGATGTGACCGACCCGCGGTTCTATGCCGACGAACTGATTTATGCTTTCGGGCTTAATTATTTCGCTAGCCTGACGTTCAGGATTTAACCCTTCAACAACAACCTGGTATTCACCTCCATTTTCAAAGAAATTCAACCGCTAACAATATGGCATTTTTTAAAAACAACCTGCTCCTTTCTACAGTCCTGCTGCTCATAGCACTTGGCCTGTTCTCCTGCGTAAAGAACGAATTTGACGAGCCGCCAGTCGGCGATTGCAACGTTAGCCTCACGGCCAATACCACCATCAAAGCCTTGAAAGCCATGCGCTTGTCTGTCGGCGTGCCAGATGCCATCACTCAAGACATCATCATTAAAGGTTCGGTGATTTCTGACGACCGATTGGGCAATTTTTACAAGACACTCGTCATCCAGGATGGCTCGGCGGGCATCGAAATCAAGATCGACAACGCATTCTTGTACCAGTCATACCCGGTTGGCCGTGAAATTTATGTGCGCTGCAAAGGCTTGCTTTTAAGTGATTACTTTGGTGTGATCCAACTAATCGGCTCGGTCGCACAACAAGGCAGCACCTTGGAAACTTTTGGTCTAACAGAGGCACAGGAGCGCCTCAACATCGTGCGCGGCTGCACCAATGTGCCAGTAACGCCAAAAGTGGTCACCATGACCGAGCTTAACAGCGCGGCGCACGTCGACCTTATCAGCACGCTCATTAAGATGGAGGATGTGCAGTTCACCCAATGCGATGCCGCCCGCCCCTGGGCTGATGTGCTTACCAACAGCAGCCTTAACCGGGAACTGGAAAACTGTTCCGGCGCCAAAGTGCTGGTGCGCTCCAGCGGTTACGCCGATTTTGCTGCTGCCCTCACGCCGACCGGCAAAGGGGCCCTGACGGCAGTTTTCAGCGTGTATAGCAGCGACCGGCAATTGTACATCCGCGATTTGAACGATGCCGCAGGAATGACGGGCACGCGCTGTGCCAGCACTGCCCCGGGCACCGGTACGGAAACAGAAATGAAGATTTCCGACCTGCGCGCTGTATTCATGGGCACCACTACCTCAGCGCCGGCCAGCCGGAAAATCAAAGGCCACGTCATTTCAGACCGGGTGGCCAATAACCTGAACAACCGCAACCTTTACCTGCAAGAAAAAGACGGCAGCGCGGGCATCGTGGTGCGCTTCACGGCCTCGCACTGCTTCGAATTGGGCGATGAGATCGAAGTGGTTGTTTCCAGCCAGGAGCTCAGCCAGTTCAACAGCCTGTTGCAGGTAAACAACGTACCGCTTGCCAATGCAGGTTTGGTCAGCCGCGCCAATACTCCCCTGGTACGCACAGCGACCATTGCCCAGATCAACAGCAACTTCGATGCCTGGGAAAGCACCCTGGTAAAAATGAGCGGCGTTACCATCACGGGCAGCACTTCCGTTTATTCCGGCAACAAAACGCTGACGGATGCTTCCGGTTCAATCGCGATGTTCACGCAGTCGGGCGCATCTTTCGCCAATTTCCCGATACCGACGGCGCCCGTGAGCGTTACGGCCATCGTGAGCGATTTTAATGGCAAGCAGGTGATTTTGCGGAATAAGAATGATGTGCAGTAAAAGCTGGACGTTTTTTCAAGGAGTGAGCCTTTCCGGAGAACCGGGGAGGCTCATTTTTTTTAGTTGACGATTAACCATTACATGACTGACGATTGTTGAAGTTACGGAAGAAGGTTGGATACTTGATTTACGGAACTGGAGAGGCCGACATTCCGCCCAATATCGAGGCAAAGAACGGGATTCTGATGTGATAGCCTCCGTCAGAACACTTAACTATTCCGCAATGTAAGGTTAACCCAAACTTAAATCAGCTTCTTCCATTCCCGGCGAAGCAGCATCCTACTTTTGCATCCGAATTGATGCCAAGGGAAAGCAATTTTTGAAACATCTGGAGGCGCCCCTCGCGCACATTGCCTGTACTTCATGCCGTTCCCCGGCTTCCGTGCCTAATCGCTCTTTATAAACTAAACTTTTTCCATATATGAAGGCTTTTTTCCAAACCTTCAAGGGTGCGATCTGTGCCCTTGCAGTTACACTATTGTGCGTATTATCCGTTGATGCTCAACGAATAAGTGGCATCGTTACCGATGCAGAAACCAATGAGGCCTTGCCCGGAGCGACGGTGGCCCTGCAGAACAAAGCAGGCGGCACAGTAACGAACGGCGACGGCAGCTTTTCCATCGATGCCGTCATTGGCGACGTGATCGTCGTATCCCTTGTAGGCTATTCGCCTCAAACCTTGACGATTAACAGCGCAACCCTGAACATTGGCCTTTCACAAGGCAAGGCGTTACAGGAGGTCATCGTCACAGCACTCGGCATCAGCCGGGAGAAAAAATCGCTCGGTTATGCCGCGCAGGAAGTAAAGGGCGAAGAGCTCACCAAAGCGCGTGAAACCAACATTGTCAATTCGCTTGCGGGTAAAGTCGCCGGAGTGACCATCGTCGGCAACCCATCGGGTATTGGCTCCTCGGCGCGTGTGACCATTCGTGGAGAGCGCTCTCTGAACATCAACCGCAACCAGCCGCTTTTTGTGGTTGACGGAGTTCCGATCGTCAACGATTTTCGCGGGTCGTCAGGCAACAGCTACCAGGATGCGGATTATGGCAACGGCGCGGGGTTCGTCAACCCAGACGACATTGAATCCATCACGGTGTTGAAAGGCGCCAGCGCTGCGGCACTTTATGGCTCGCGGGCCAACAACGGTGTGATCCTGATCACGACAAAATCAGGCAAAAACAGCAAAGGCATAGGCGTTTCCGTCAATTCAACGGTCACC
>CAYVPM010000437.1:3378-4174 GCA_964453475.1 uncultured Saprospiraceae bacterium
GAAAATGTGCTGCGCCTACCCGACTACCAGAACGTGTATGGCCAGGGGTTGAACGGCGAATTTGGATTCAAAGACGGCAACGGCGGTGGCAACCGCGACGGCGTGGATGAAAACTGGGGGCCAAAAATGATGGGTCAATTGCTTGCACAATTCGACTCCCCTACCAGCAATGGTTTCCGGGGAGGCGATGTAGGCAACTTATTCACTTCCATCGGCCCGGTCGATCCCACTCAGCAATTGGCCGCCCGTGGTGATATTACGGCCACACCATTCACCGCATATCCCAACAACATCCGGGATTTTTTTGAAACAGGTATTACCAACACACACAATGTGGCGGTGTCGGGCAGCAACGAGAAAGGGGACTTCCGTCTTTCCAATACCTGGCTCAACCAAACGGGCACTGTGCCGAACACCGACCTGAAACGAAACACCTTTGCCTTCGCAGGCGGGCTCAACCTCAGCCCAAAACTCCGGGTGCGCACCGCCATCAACTACCTAAAAAGTGACAGCGACAACCGCCCGAACCTGAGCTACGGCACAGAAAACATCATGTACCTCTTCAACTGCTGGTTGGGCCGCCAGGTAAATATGGCATCCCTGCGCGACTATTGGATGGAAGGCCGCGAAGACCTCAACCAGTTCAATTTCAACTACAACTATCACGACAACCCGTATTTCAATGTATTTGAAAACACCAACAGCCAAAAGCTGGACAGGTTGTTCGGGAACGTGGCGGTGACCTATGATTTCACACCCGAACTGAGCCTGATGGTGCGTGCCGGCACCGACGTAA
>CAYVPM010000438.1:0-4170 GCA_964453475.1 uncultured Saprospiraceae bacterium
AGCACATAGCGGGTGAGGTCGAGTACTCCGAGGAATTCATCTTTCAACTGGTCTTCGGTGCAGAACAGGTGGGCATCGTCTTGCGTGAAGCCGCGCACGCGCGTGAGCCCGTGCAGCTCGCCCGACATTTCATAACGGTACACGGTGCCGAACTCCGCGATGCGCACGGGCAGTTCCCGGTAGGAGCGCGGACGGTAGCCGTAAATTTCGCAGTGATGCGGACAGTTCATGGGCTTGAGCAAGAAAATCTCGTCCTTCGCTGGCGTGAGGATGGGCTGGAAAGCATCCGCGCCGTATTTTTCCCAGTGGCCACTGGTGACGTACAGGTTTTTGGAGCCGATATGCGGTGTGATGACGGGCTGGTACCCGCGCTTGATCTGCTCTTTTTTCAAAAAATCTTCCAGTCGCTGCCGCAGCGCCGTGCCTTTGGGTAGCCACAACGGCAAGCCTTGGCCTACTTTTTCAGAAAACATGAACAACTCCAGTTCAGCACCCAATTTGCGGTGGTCGCGCTTCTTGGCTTCTTCCAGCATCACCAGGTATTCTTCCAGTTCCTTTTGTTTCGGGAAAGTGATGGCGTAAATGCGGGTGAGCTGCTTGCGCGTGATGTCGCCGCGCCAGTAGGCGCCAGCCAGGTTGAGCACTTTCACTGCTTTGATGTTCTCCGTGTTCGGGAGATGCGGGCCTTTGCAGAGATCGACAAAGTTGCCCTGTTGGTAAAAGGTAATTTGTCCGTCTTCCAGGCCGTCGATCAGTTCCAGTTTGTACTCGTCGTTCTTTTCGGTGAAATACTTGATCGCGTCGGCTTTGGAGACTTCGGTTCGGCTGTACTCGCTTTTGTTGCGCGCCAATTCGAGCATTTTTTGCTCAATTTTGCTGAAATCGGCTGGTGTCAGGGTGCGGTCGCCGGTGTCCACGTCGTAGTAAAAGCCGTTGTCGATGGCGGGACCGATGCCGAATTTGGTGCCGGGGTAAAGCGCTTCCAGTGCTTCTGCGAGCAAATGGGCGGAAGAGTGCCAGTAGGTTTGTTTGCCCTCTTTATCGTCCCATTTGTGGAACACGATACTGGCATCTGCGTTGATCGGGCGGCTGAGGTCGCGCACTTCGCCGTTAACGGAAGCGGCCAAAACGACGCGGGCCAGCCCTTCGCTGATACTTTTGGCCACGTCGAGCGCGCTGGTTCCGGCGGCATACTGACGAACGTTACCGTCGGGGAATGTGATGTTGATCATAAAAAATGAGTGTTTTAGCCCGGCCATACAAAGGTCGGGTGCCCGTGCGCCATACGAACGGCGGGGGCGGTTTGTGAAAAGTGAGGGGCAAAGGTAAGGGAATTCGGAATTCGGAGTGTGGAGTGCGGAATGGGCACGGCAATTGGGGGTGTTTTTGGCATTGGTCTTTGGCAGGTTAGGCTGAAGATTATTCTTTACAATTTTATTTAGGAGGGTTATTTTACTGATAGGAATGTTTTCGCCCAAATTTCTCCCAGATTATTCTGTGTTGATCACAGTTCATCTGCGCGAAACAAACATTTCATCAAAAGCCCATAGGTTAAGCGTGGAAAAAGCGCATCGCTTCCATTTACGTGTTCTTTCGTGCATTCTATGGCTTTACTAATTGCTCAATATGAGTCGGCAAACCATTATGCTTGAAAATCAAAAAATAAGTCCCGGCAGGCAGACCTTCCAAAGACAAGTCAAAAAATAGATCCTGTGCCGCGATCTGCTGGTTGCGGAGTGTTTTTCCAGCCATATCAGTCAATTCCAGGTTCCGTTGCCCCTTCATTGTGGTGATTTCAGGCATCTGGATACGCACCCAATCAGTACTTGGATTGGGCCAAATCCTGAGATGACCAATATTCGGTGGGGCGGTATGGGTGCTGACAAGGTCGCTTAGGGCGTATTTGCAGAGGATTTGTTTGGAAGGATTTGTAAATATTGTGGGAAATGCATATCCCGCAACATATACTGAAGCACCGTCAGGAGCAATAGAAGTTGGAAGATTATGATCGCCTTCCAAATCTGTTATTCCTCCTTTTATAAAACCGTTATCATCGTAAACTGCTACATAAAATTCGTAATAGTTGCTATTAAAATTGAAATAGATATTGCCGGCTACTAAAAGCTGATTTGGGTTTATCCAATAGTTTTTGAGGGGGTATCCCGATTTTATTCCATTAAAATTTACTGAATGTTCCCAGAGTAAGTTCCCAGTACTACTCAATTTTGATGTAACCGGTTGCAAACCAATTGAATCAACTTTTATGTGACCGGACACATAAACCTCCGATTCATTATTAGCCTCAATACAGTGCATTCTGGCAGGTACAGTTGCAGAAGAGGGCACTAAAGATTTCTCATACACCCATTCAGTTTGTCCTGAAATAGCATACTTTACTATCCTGTATTTTCTATCTGCTCCTACAAACAAACTCCCATGTTTATCAATGTACTGCGTATTAAAATCATTAGGGTCTAACGCAGAAATAGGTGTACCAAGTGAAACCCCACTATTATCTAATTGCCAGGCCAGAAATCGGTACCCTTCTGACGTAGTATAATTCCTTCCCCAAAACACCCATCGATCATTAATCCAACGAACATCAAGCCCCCCAAAGCCGTAAACAGGATCGAGATAGGTGGCACGCCATAACTCCTGGCCATCGGGAGAGACCTTTGTGACAAAAAGGCCGCCTCGCAAAGCCACAGTATCTCCATATTGGCCAAAAACCATCAGATTTTGCTCCGAATCCAGCAATACTTTGGTAATATAATTGACCCCAACGGTAGGGCCGTCAAAGCGATAATTCCAGAGGGAGTCACCATTTGCAGCATACTTGATTACGATGAACCTTGGCAGTGTGCCATTGATGCTGTTTAATGAAGTATTGCCGCCAACATAAATCGAACCGGTTTCATCTGTTGTGGCAGAAATGATGTCATCATTTGCAATCAAATCAAATGTTCGTTTCCAGATCAGCGTACCGTTAGAGTCATATTTGGTTGTTAGAAAGGAAAGTAATGGCCCTGGGTGATAATCGCTACCACAAACAATTGTATTATGGAAAGAATCAATCAGGACAAAAGGTGTTCCATAAAGTGTACTTCCGTTAGCGATATCGTGGCGCACCCAAAGGGGGGCGATGGTTTGGGCGCATGCAAAATGATATATTCCCGATAGCAAAAGCTGGATTAGAGCAACTTTCATGAGCATTTTTTTCGAAAAATAGAGAAAAGGGGCGTACCAAGATTATACCTGGTACACCCCTCCAATGGATGATTAATTCTTTAGAATCTTGCTTGAAATGATGGCATCATTAACTTTGAGCTTCACCAAGTACACTCCTGCCGGGATTTTTTCCAATGTATCTATGCTCAGAATATTTTCGCCCGACTGAAGCCTTACCATTTGCTGGTGTACCAAAGCACCCCTAAAGTCTGTAAGGCTTAATACACCCTCTGATTCTGTTCCAATATTTGTAAAAGCAACCCTAAGGGAATTCTGCATCGGATTTGGATCACACTGCAATTCACCCAGATTGGAAGATTTGTTTTCAACATCAACCGATCTGTTTCCAACTGCCGGACCGACCTCTATGGTTAACGCCACCGGAGATGTAGTAGTCGATCCTCCAGGTTGAAGAAACATGGCTGGTAAGGTCTCACCATCCAGTGATATTAGCGCCTGGAGATTAGAAATAGGTTGCTTCGCCTTAACGATAATATTGAAAATCGGGCTTTCAGCTGGAAACACCTGACTGCCCCCACTTTGATCAAACCATAGTGTTGTCAGTGCATCCTGATTGGAAAGGTTAAGGCCAAAATTATCTTCTTTAGTAAAGTTGGGCAAGGTGTTTGTAATTACATCCATTACTTCAAATTGTGCAAATGGAATATTAAGCCCGAACTGAAATCCCGAAAGTTGTTGAGCGTTTTGAACTTTAACGGTTAATGCAACAACATCATCTTGTGCAAGACCTGAGGTCGGAACAGCCAATGTAGCTCCTCCAGTTGAGCCTCCTCCTTCTTGCGGGGCTCCCTCGGTTGGGCAATCTGATGCATTTAGCCAAGAAAAGTTGACATCGCCAATTTTTATACCGTCAAATCCCCGCTGACCTGGGTTTGGTATAACATATTGCCACCCCTGATCCAAATATGCCCCACCCAGGAC
>CAYVPM010000439.1:0-4159 GCA_964453475.1 uncultured Saprospiraceae bacterium
AAATTTTTGAAATTGATGCCGCCTACCCAGGCGCGCACGTAGCCGTTTGTATGGTCCATGGCCACAAAGCCGCAGTTGAGCAGGCAAAAATAATACCTAACGGAGTCGATGGGACTCATGGTAGTATCTACTTCGCCGCCGCCATTTTTCCAGGAGAAAATGCTCATTTTCACCGGCTTCTGAAATTCCGCCATGATCTGGTCGCTGTTCAACCCTGCTTCTTCCAGGCTGTTCCAGCGCGCACTGCCTTTGGCTTGCTGGTCGATCCATTTATCGTCGCCCCAGGGCTTTTCAGCTTTGTATCCTTTCCAGTGCTTGTCGAATTGGGCCTGCAGTTCGCTCATGTGCTTGTGCACACCATCTTCCGCAAACTCCTGCATTTTGCTGTCGAGCGTGGTGTATATTTTCAGGCCGTCGGTGTACAGGTTATAGGGCTTGTCGTCTTCGTTTTTCAGGTCCTTGAGGATTTTGGGCATGACCTTGGTGCGCAGGTATTCGCGGAAGTACATGGCCCTGCCGTCGTTGTTGCCATCCAGGTTGTAGTCTTTGGCGCCAACCGGCTTTTTGCTGAGGGTTTCGTATTCTTCCTGGGTCAGGTGATTGTTGCGCACCATTTGCATCAGCACCACATTGCGGCGCTCTTTTGCTCGTTCTGGCCGCCGGACAGGGTGGTAAATGGAAGTCCCTTTCAACATGCCCACCAAGGCGGCGGCTTGGTCGACTGTCAGGTTTTTAGGTTTTTTATTGAAATACTGCTGTGCGGCGACGTTGATGCCGTAAACATCGCCGCCAAACGGGACGGTGTTGAGGTACAGGTTGAGCAGCGCCTGTTTGTCATAAACCCTCTCAAGCCTGACGGAAATGAAATTCTCGCGTATTTTGTTGATTACCAGGCTTACGCCGGGGATGTAGTAGTTTTTCCTGCCGAACAGGTTTTTGGCCAGTTGCTGGCTCAGGGTAGAGCCTCCGCCCATGCCTTTGCCAGAAAGCACGCCGTAGCCTACGCGGAACCAACTCATCATATCGATGCCGCTGTGTTCCAGAAAACGCCGGTCTTCCGTGGCGATCAGGGCATTGATGATGTAGGGCGACACATTGTCTATGCTGATGGCCGTGCGGTTTTCGCCCAGATAGAACTTTCCGATCAGCACGCTGTCGGCGGAATACACTTCGGAGGTGTTGGCCGTTTCGATGGTGCGCAACTCTTCTGAGGAAGGAAGCCGGCCAAACAAGCCAATCCAAACGCCAAGGATGAGGAACAGGAGGAAGTTAAACCCCCAGCGGAAAAAAGTGCCGGCCCAGCCCAGCGCCCAACCAGCGCGCGGGAATTTTTCCCGGAACTCGGCCCAGCGGGTGCGCAGCGGTGCCGTATATTTTGTCCAGGCATTTGAAACAGGCGTCAAAACAGGGCTTAAAGGAGCCAAAAGCTTTGCCCAAAGTGCCCGGACCGGTGCTGTTTTGTCAGAAAACCAACGACCGGCAGCTTGAACCGACTGAAGGATAGTGTTGAATGTTTCGCGCATAGAAGATGCCAAAAATTGGCGGGCGAAGGTAGGCAAAAAGATTGGTTGGGCGAAAGGAGTTTTGGATCATTTTGCTCCTTTTGCCCATTTAATAGCCGCCCTACATCTTATACTCCACTTCCTCTTTAACGTACTCCAGTTTGGCTGCGCCTTTTTTCGTGCTTTCCAGACCAGCCTGTGGCGCTGGCGGCTTGAGCGACATGGCGACCTTGGATTCACATGGGTTCACTTTGTTGTCGAACCAGTTGATCAATTCCTCTACCGTGATATGTGAGCCGCTCGCATCCTCATACAAGAGCAGGTTCTTGATGCCCAGCACGTCGGCGCCGATAAACTGGCCGAGCTGGAAATAGGCTTCCCATTGGATTTCGTCAAAAAACTGGTCGCTCGTAGGCTCGTGCGGGAAATCCGGATGGTAAATTTTGTACTTATACGTGCCGAATTTCAATTTGTCTTCCTCGCTGCCTTTTTCCGAGAGGGCTGGCTTTCCCGTCGGGGCCAAGACCGATGATTTCACATACACGAATGTTCCAATTTTGCGCGGCTCATCAAAGTTGACAAGTTCTTTCGATTGCTCCTGGTTGGCGGATAGAATAACCTTGTCGTCTTCCCACCATTGGTAAATGTCGGCGATGGCAAAACGTTTTTTGGAATAAACTTGGGAAGGTCTTGGTCTGATCAGGTCCTCCGGTTGTTCGTCGTCGCGGAACCTGATCTCCAGCCCCAGTTCATTCCGGGCCCGGATGATCAGGTTGCTTAGGTCTGCAAAGTTGTAGGCATGGTCTTCGCCGGCATCCACGGCAATAATGAGCCTGCAACCGCGGCGCAGGAGCTCGTACACCCCCAGGTTTTCAATATGCCCGCCGTCGGAAATGTTGATCATCGTATTGCCGGAGCCGATTCGGCCCAACAGTTCCCGGAAGAAATAGATTGGCCACCAGACGATAGCTTTGGCCTTTTTTAAAATAAGCGGATTGGAAATCCAGAAGCCTAGCCGCGCATTGAAAATTGTCATCATTACGCTGAGCATTTTGTTGGAATACATGCCCATGCCGGGGTTAACGGCGGCAGCTGAAATGGTAACGGCTGCCGGCAGGGTCATTTTCCGGTAGTCCTGGTACCGATCGGTCGGCACGTACCCTACCAGCCCGGAACCACAGTAATAGGGGCTCAACAAGAAGTAGTCGCTGGTTTTGGTTCCTTTGAAAACGTCGTCGCCTGCAGGGTTGAGCAGATTGAGACAGGTGTTGATGAGCGGATACGGGGCGATATAGTCCTCTTTTTTGTCAGAATCGGCTTTGAAGGCATCTTTCAACCTCATGTTGTCAAAATCGTCGCGGGCAAAACGGAGGAACAGGTCGGCCAATTGCTTTCTGTAAAAGCGATGAAAGCTAATGGCATTGGGATTCGTCAAAAAGCCGATCAGGAACAACAGGGTTGCATTGATGCCATAGTCGAACATTTGATCCACCCCAATTCTGTCGCCACCTTTAAAGCTGCCGATCAACACCAACACATACAACACCAGCATCACAGCAGCTATCGCTAATTCTGCATAGTTGAAATCTTTGGAAACCCGCAGGTTGTAGTTCATGGCGATATTGGCGATAAAATGGAGTACAAACAGCCCCCCCAGGATGGCCATAACCCACCACATAGTGTTGGAGCCGGCAAAAAAAATGACCCATTCGAAAGGCATTGTGCCCAGTAAACCAACCACAATCAGGTACAAGTAATACACGATGCCTGCCACAATGACTGGGCTGACGAGTGACATGACCCAACTGACTAGAAAAGCGATGGTCAGCAACCATGCATTACCTGTTTTCCCGAGCCCTTTGTGGGGGATCATATATTCCCCGTGTTGGCGCATGGAGGCAATATGCTCATCGGTGAACAATTTGTCGAAACTGCCCTCCTTTTTGGCAGTGCCTTGCACATAAGCGTGTGTGTAGCCGCCGCCCGACACCGTGCTGAGGTAATCGGCTTTCTGCAGGATCCCAAATTTATTGAGGGTTTTCAAGAAGCCCAGGTTGATGGTGGCAGAGCGAATGCCGCCGCCCGACAAGGCAATGCCGAACCAGTTCTCCTGGTCAGGAGTGCCGTGTTCCATGTTTAGCTTTTTCCGCCGCACGCGCAGCTGCTTCTTTTCTTCGAGGATGATGTCTTTATAGCAAGTTTTTTCCATAAGGTGTTATTCAAGTGTGTACCGTGATTGAGGTGATTTCTTTGATTTGAGTGAAACAATGCCTGATTTCAAGGTGATTGTAACATTCCAACATTCACGACCACTTTGCGTTGACTATAATTGATTCTGTTGGTTTGGGTGTTTTTGAGAGAGGGCAGTGATCTAGGGCAAAATTGGTGAATTTTGTCGTACTTCCCTATATTGTGGCAAAATTCATAAAATTGCGGTGCTATTATCCGCCATTCCTCCTTTATTTTCGTTGCCATACTGTCCAATTATCACATTATCACATTACCCTAATTATCAGATTAAGAAATGCGTGTTCTTGTTTTCGGCAAACAATACAAAGATAAAGACCAGGTTTTTGTCCAGGAGCTTTTCGACACGCTGGTGGCGGATGGGGTTGCTATCAGTGTCTAGGGCCTATATTTGAAGGATATCCGAAAGC
>CAYVPM010000440.1:0-4155 GCA_964453475.1 uncultured Saprospiraceae bacterium
GATGGGGCAACCAGTACCACACAATCCCCAACGCATGTTTATCAGTCACCTGGAAATTACACAGTTTGCCTAACCGCCTGCAATGAGCAAGGGTTATGCGATACCCTGTGCAAGCCAATCACGGTGAAACTGGTGAGCAGTGTCTTGCCAATACATTCAGATATTTTGCCTGTACAAATTTTTCCCAACCCAGCTGCTGACTATCTCGCTGTCGCTTACGAAGGCAGCGCGACGAATGTTCTGGCCAAGGTGTATGATGTCAACGGGCGAGAGCGGCTGTCACAAAGCTTTGACACTGCCGCTGGGATAAAAACGCTGGATGTGCGTGGCCTCCAATCAGGTGTTTATTTCATCAGCCTATTTGTCGAAGGGAGGAATTGGAACGGAAAGTTTGTGAAAAGGTAAGATGGAATTTAAATAAAGCTGGAAGCGGCTTTATCGCCACCTTCGTGAAAGTGATGATCTAGCGATCGTGAACACGAGCTCAAATACAATAATGAAGCAAAAGCGCCGCTCTGGGTTTTCAGGGCGGCGCTTTTAGTGTCGTAGCTTCTGCGGGGCTACAAACATGGTCGCTCCGTTGGAGTTAATACCCAAACACCTCTTCCAACGTCAGCTCCTGCACCTTCCCCAACTTCCGCAGATATTTGAAATCAACCTGCTGGCGGTCGCCCAGCACCAACCAGGTGTATTTGCGGCCTTTGACCTGCGATTTTTGGAAATGCAACAAATCTTCCATACTGGCTTTTTCAAGCCTGCGGTATGTATCTTCCCGAAGGTCGTGGTTGGTGTAACCTTTGTCGCGGTTGGCGCGCCAGGTCCAGAACAAATCCGAGCGGACGATGCGGCTGCCGGCGATCTTTTTCAGCACGCTTTGGCGTGCAGTTTCTATTTGTGGCGCCGAAACGGGCATGTTTTCCAGGATGGCCTGGAATGCCTCCACGGCATCCCGCAATTTATCGGGCTGGGTGCCCACATAGCCTTGCAGCCAATGCGCCCGGTTTTTCTTGCCCGGGTTGCTCGCATGGACATAAGCGGAGTAAGCCAATGCTTTCGACTCGCGGATTTCCTGGAACACGATGCTGGAAAGGCCGTACCCGAAATACTGGTTGTACCATTCACCAAAAATATATTCTTCCAGGTTGAATTTTGGCGTTCCTTTGGATAGCAGCAGCAGTTCCACCTGTACTGTTGGAAAATGCACAAACAGTACTTTGTCCTTCCGGACGCCAATCTCCTTGTATTTTTTACTTGGGATGACTGGTTTTTGCCCAGCATTTTCCGGGTGGTATTTTTGAATGACACTAGTAGCAGCACGAGCCGTTTTTGCGCCGAAATAAAAGATATCGTGCTTGTAAGAAGTCAATTCCTGCAACAGACCCGTCAGGTCGTCAGGTATTAGGGCTTTTAATTCCGCAGCGGAAAACTTGTCGGTGAATGGTGACAGCGAGCCATGCTTGGCGTAGCTCGACATGGCTTTGCTGAGTATGGTTTGTTTGTCGGTTTTGGCATTTACCCGCCGCAGCAGAATATCGTCCACCAGGTTTTTGAGTGCATCCTGGTTGGGTTGGGCGTCTGCCAGAAGGTTTTCCAGCAGTGCCACCCCTTCTTCAAAGCTTTCTTCCAAACCACTGAGGGTGAGGTAAAAATGGTCGTCCTGGCAGGTGGTGGAAAAGTGCAAGCCCAGGCGGTAAATGGCCTGCTGGAACTGAGTTGGGGTCAATTTGGAAGTGCCAAGGAATGGCAAATAGCTGGCGAGGGCGCCCAGGCGTCGATCGGCAGTTTTCCCCATGTCAAAACAATAATGAAGGCGAAACAGCTTGCTTTTTTTATCCTGGACAGCTTGCAGCTTGATGTGTTTGGAAACAGAAGTCCTTTTAATAACCTGTTTAAAATCAATAAACTGCGGCTCAATATCCGGGGTGCTTTTTTGTAAAAAATCTTTCGCAAAACCAGATACGCCTTCCCGATTCACTTCGATGGGGGTGATGGCCGGCTTTTCCACCTTCATCACGCTTTTGTCTTCGCCCTGGTGCTTGAACACGATGGCATAGTTGTCGGGGCGTATATGTTTCTGGGCGAAGGCGACTATGTCAGCTTTGGTCAAGTTTTCCAGTTTTTTCCAACGACCGATAAAATCAGGCCAGTCGATGCCCAGTACAAAGGCCCCTGTAACTGTAGCAGCTCGCCCCTGGTTTTTTTCGAAGGACTTGACTTCAGAGAGTTTCAAGTCTTTGATGACAGCTTCAGGGAGCCAGTCTTCAAAATTGCCGTTGCGCAGGTTTTCCACCTGTTCCATCAACAATTTTTCGACATCTTCCAGCGATTGCCCTTCGCGCGGTTTGGCGAGCATGAGCAGGCTGCTGAAATCTTCGTAGGGCCGGGGATAGGCATAAGCCTCAAGCAAGAGTTGTTTTTGCAAGAGGTTTACATCGAACAAGCCAGCCTGGTAGTTGTGCAGGATGCCGGCGATCAGCGGCAGCATAGCCGACTCCTCTGATGCGGCGCCCGGGAACCGCCATCCGAGTTCGACCCATGGCGCCTCGTGACCATACACCTCGCGCACGGTGCGTTGCCGCAGGGGTGGTTGTACTTCAAATTTGAAAGCCGGGACAGGCTTCGCTTTCCAGTCCCCGAAATGTCTTTCTGCCAGATTTACGACCTGTTCGGGGTCAAAATCGCCCGACATGATGATGCCGATATTGTTCGGAACGTAATATTGATCGAAGAACTTGTAAATGTTGGTCTGAGAAGGGTTTTTAAGGTCTTCGCCACGGCCCAAAGTCGTTTGGGTACCATAGGGGTGGGAGGGGGTCAGCGTTTCCTGCATGGCTTTCAGCGATTTGCGGAAATCCTTGTCCTGGCTGATGTTGTATTCTTCAAAAACGGTTTCCAGTTCGGTGTGGAAGAGCCGCAGGATGGGACGGCGGAAGCGCTCGCTTTCCAGCGCAAACCAGCGCTCAAGTTCATTGGAGGGAATGTCGTTGACATACACGGTTTGTTCCACCCAGGTATAGGCGTTGGTGCCCTTGGCGCCGATGGCACTCACCAGTTTGTCGTATTCGTTGGCGGCGGCGAGTTTTGCGGCTTCAAAGCTGAGGCGGTCGATTTCAGCGTATAATGCCTTCTTTTTGGCAGGGTCTTGTTCCTTCCGGTGGGTTTCAAACATGTGCTCAATTTGATCCAGCAGCACTTTTTCCCTGGGCCAATCCAGGGAGCCGAGCTTGTCTGTACCTTTGAACATCATGTGCTCGAAATAGTGGGCCAGTCCAGTAGTATCGGCGGGGTCGTGCTTGCTGCCTGCCCTGACGGCAATTTCGGTGTACACGCGGGGTTCATCCTTGTTGACCGTCAGAAAAAGATTCAGACCATTGCTCAGGGTATGTTGCTGGACTTGAATTGGGTCTCCTGCAAGGCTCTTAAACTTAATCTTGGCAGGCCCACTGGGCGCAAATTCGTGCATAGTTTGGTGTGTTTAGCGGTTTACACTGTGATTAAAGTGATTTTGTTGATTTGAATGATTACAACTAACTGATTTTCAAATAATTAAAAACGTTTAATTTTCAAAACCACTTTAATCATAGCATACATTTTGATGTTCGAGGTTGAGGTAAAACGAAATTAAAGGTAAATGGTTTTATCCATTTTATTGTCATAGCTCAATAGGAATATGGCAACCTGTCCTTATATATATAGACAACGCAGCGTGGTTGTGAATACAGGAATGCTGCAATCATTTTAAAATCAGGCGAATCACAGTATACATTCCATCGGCAACTCAACACTGCGCTTTACCTTCGCTTTATGAGACCAGCTTTCTTCTTTGCGGCTTTGCTTTTTTCCTTCCCCATGCTGGGGCAAGTAAATTTGTCGCGCAGTGAAATCGAAAAAAACGATGCCCGGATGTTTACCCTGGTCGTCAGTGCCCTGGACTCTTTTGAGCGTTGGGCTGCCAGAGAGCAGGTACCTGTATTGGGTATATACCGCCCTGCAAATATCGTAGTGGTACGGGCTTCAGGAGTGGTTTTTCGGGAAAAAATCGCCCAACAGCCCCTTATATTGGCTGTTTCAACGCGTACTGCCGAACCGGAACCCGAACTGCCCGTGCCAGGGCAGAATTTGTTTGTCAATAAAATCAACGTCGCGCAGGCCAGG
>CAYVPM010000441.1:0-3732 GCA_964453475.1 uncultured Saprospiraceae bacterium
CAGATGAACGGGTCAGGATAAATTTTCCGTCGGGGGAAAAGGCGCCACTTTGAACGTTCCCGGTATGGCCGCTCAGGGTTTTGATTTCACGGCCTTTTAAATCCCAAAGTTTGGCGGAATTATCGCGTGCGCAAGTGAGCACAATGTCGCCACCGGGAGAAAAGGCTACAGCTCGAATGGCTTCCAGGTGTCCGCTGAGTGTGGCTTCTGTTTTTCCATCCAAGTTGATAATCAGCACTTTGGAGTTGTTTCCCCAGGCGGCCAGGTAATTGCCGGCAGGGGAGGGTATGATGTGTTGCAATTGCTTTGGAAGTTGTACCACAGAAGCTGGCGCACCCCTATTCAGGATAAAGTAGCCATTACCGGCTGTTTCTATGAGCAGGTGTTGCGCTCCAGGCAAAGCAACGACAGATACAATAGGCTCCGTATTGGTAAATATGGCTGTTGTGAAAGAATCGCGGACTGCTTCCCAAAAAGACTGTTTCACGTAAGCTTGCACGGTGTCAGACAGTTGCAAACCCATCCAGGACAGCAGCATCGCATCGGTTTTTTGGCTCTGCTGGCGGGCCATGTCGGCCAGCAGAGCCAGGCGGAACGATTCTGCCCGGATGCCTCTGTGCAAGGCTTTTTTGGCGTTTTCTTCTGCTGTTTTTCTGGCTTCTGATTCGGCTGTTTTAGCGTTTTCAGCTATTTCCCTTGCGATTACGGCTTCTTTGTAGGCGTTTTTTGCCTCCGTCACGGAGGCTTGCAGGTCACTGGCCCAGTTGCGTTTTGCTTCGGCAATTTGGCGAACCAGGTCATTGTCCGGCGGAACATCAGGGCAGGTAGCCAACGCTGCGACAAATTGACTCATGGCTTCGCCATAATCTTTTCGGCTCATGTAATCCAGCCCTTTGTTGCGGTAATTGGCATAGCAGGGTACAGAAGAAGGTTGTGCCCGCAACAAATGCGGAAGCAGTAAAAGCGACCAAAAAACCGGATAAAATGCCCTCATTGGATAGGTTGTTTTGAGGTTTCAAAAATTCAGGACAATGCCCACGCCTGTTTTGCTGGGGCTGAGTTGAAAGGAGCTGGAGTTTTTTTCGCCGCAGAATTTGTCGTAGTATTTTCGTTTTCGATCCAATTTCCGATTGTTCACAAAAAGGAGGATCGGCGTGGCCAAGCCCAATGTAGCACCCGTAATGAAAAAGATTTTAGCATTTCGGTCCGCTTTCCGGGCTTCTGCCAAAGGGCTGTCTTGATCGTTGGGTCTAGGAGATCCCTCCGTCCAAAGTTGCTCATACCTATGATAAGCTGCATTCCGATTGCCTGCGTAAACAAAGCCCAGATAAATAGACAGTGAGCTTCCCAAAGACCCCGTCAGCGCAAGTAACCTTACCTGAATGTCTTTTTTTGGCCGCTCTCCTGCACAATTCACTGCGCCCATCAGCGACCTGCGAACCTTTAAGGTATACGTTGCCCCAAAATCGCTCAACAGTTCTGTGAAATCCTGAATGACCAGCCTTCGAGACCCATGCGCGTCAGGCAGAATCAAGATGTCATCGGCACGGCTGCTGATGGTGCTGCCATCGGGCATTTGAAGCGTTACGGCGATGCTGTCAGATAACAATGCGCCTGTTTTTTGCGACCGGAATCGAAGCACCAGATCGGATTCTTCGATCGCAACGCTTTCAATTTTTGGAAAATCGCTCTTAGGTTTGAACAGGGTAGTTTCTCCCTGCTGTTCCAATACGAGCAGGTTATTGACTATCCTTATTTTAAACGCAAGGCTGTCGTCTTCAATTTTTAATGGGAACAATCGTTGCGCCTGGGTAGCGCAGGCAAGGAGGAAGATGCAGGTCAGGAGGAGGAGCTGTTTCATATTGTGTTAGTTTTCGGGGGTATAGCGCCAGAAGTCGTTCAGTGAATATTCGGTAGCATTGAGGCCGCCATTGAGCAATACCCTGGTGTGTCCGGTTCCAAAATAACCAAATCCACCCAGATCGAAGGCCATGGCATTGGTGCGTGCCACCGATGGGAACGCAGCGCGCGGAATCCAGGCATTTTCTGCAGGGTTGAATTGCCACCAATCTTTAAGGTACCCTTCTGTTGGGTTGTAGCCAGACCCAACGTATCCTTTTTCCCCAATGGCAAAAGCGGCTGCCTGATACCGGGCTTTTGCTTCCGGTGGAAGAAAGGCTACTTGTTGCCATTCTCCCATAAAGGAATTTTCGAGCGCCGGGGGCTGAAATCGCCAAAAATCACGCAGTGCCAAGGCGCCATACTGCCCGCTTCCAACATAAGCATACCCCCCTACGGTAAATGCAACTGCCTCATATCGGCCCAGATTTTCAATGACAGCGACAGGGCTTTTTTGCAAAGGCAAACTGGCCACTGGCCGCCACATGCCGGTTGAAGGGTCAAACTCCTGAAAATCATTGAGCTCTTTATAGAAGAAGTCGCGACCAGAGCCGATATAAATTTTCCCCAGAAGGCTAAAAGCTACCGCTCCGGTTCGGCCTTTGGGGAAAGCACTGCTGATATCAGTGTCAGACCACCCACCGGTGTTGATGTCAAGGCTGCTAAAATCGTTTAATACATTCGATTCACCGTTTTCATAGTATTCCCCGAAAACAGCATGCACCTTGCCACTGGTGGAAAAAAGGGTGGCATTATACCTTTTTTGGGTAAAAACAGAAAGCTGGGCAGCAGGTGTCCAGTCGCCTGCGCCATTGTTGTCAGCAGGGTTAAATTGCCAAAAATCAGTCACCAAATCCCCATAAAGGCATCCCAGCGCTTTTTTACAGCCAAATCCAGCATATGCCTTTCCGTTTAAAGTGGCTACACCTCCTTCAGCATAACCATAGGGAAAAGGCGTGATCAAACTCCAGCCATCAAGCACTTGAATGCTGTCTACTGTTTTGGCGTAAAAGGTGTCGCTTTTGGCGATGGCGTAGGCCCGTGAATAGTACAGGGTATTGAATTCAAGTCCGGCAAAATGGCTGCTGAAAACGTTGTTGTCATTGCTGCTGCCCCTGTTGAATGTCAGGCAGGTAGCGCAACCAAGCGTTGGTGCCTTTTCATCTTTAGAAATGACATGCCCATGTTGCACTACTTCCTGATTTTCAATTCCCCGCAATTGGCCATAAACCACAACACTATCGTTAAGCACAAGTGCTTTTCCGGTATTCGCCACTATTTCGCCCACAGTGAACGATTCGATTTTTTCGGAAAAAACTTGTCGATCGCCTGTTTTTTCTACGGAAACGTTGACGAAAGCGCGGACATAAATGGTTTTTTCCCGCGCTAAATCCCGAAGCATTACACTAAACCGTCCATCGCTTTCCAGTTGGGTAAGCGACAGTGTGACTTTTATGGTGTCGTTTTGAAGGGATTCTACGTTATTGCGGTCGTACGACCATACAAAACCGCAGGTTCCCGACGAAATATTGCCTAAATCAAGCACCTGTCCTACCAATTGCACCGCGTTGAAATTTTCAAACATCGGCGTCTGAATGGTAACAGATACAAAATCCAGTTCAGGCAAATCTGAATCCGAACACCCAAATATGCCAATGCTTAGACCAATCAGCCACCTGACTGTATTTTTCATGTCCTGATTTTTTAGTGTTTGAGGGATACGGTTTTGGTCAAGACAGTGCCGTTGAGGTTTATTTTCAACATATAAAGTCCAGATGGTTGATGTTCCAGATTTACTTCATAAACGCCGGCTTTCACTTGATCTTCCCGAAT
>CAYVPM010000441.1:3742-4155 GCA_964453475.1 uncultured Saprospiraceae bacterium
TCCCTGCTACAGGTCGTCCCATCATATCGAAAGCTTCCAACCGCATTCCCATGCTTTCAGGAAGATCAAACTGGACAAATATTCTGTCTTTGGCGGGATTAGGGAAAATCTGGATGTTCCAATCTGAAAACGGTTCATCTGTTCCAACTACATTCATGATGGTAATCAGATCACTTATAAAAACACAACCATTGAAATCAGTGACCCTGACCCTGTAATTGCCACCATAAGCCATAACCAATGTATTCACATCGGATTGGTTTGGTACGGGGTTGTTATTTGAAAGCAACCATTCGTAGTGGTAGGGTGGAGTCCCGCCAGCCATACTGACCTGAATGGAACCGTTGTTCTGATTGTTGGAGGCATCCTGAACGATGGTGTTAACCAAAACCAAGGGGCTGGGGCTCGTAAGT
>CAYVPM010000442.1:0-4154 GCA_964453475.1 uncultured Saprospiraceae bacterium
GTGGACGGTGGACGGTTTTCACAGCATTGGTTGATTGGTTAGGAATTGATTTTTCAGCACTCGAACTAAATACGCGTGAACAACCTTTGGCCAAACGGCTGAAAAACCGATGCCCGAAAAAAACAAATGCTGTGCAACCCGTCCACCGTCCACCGTCTACCGTCTACCGTCAACCGTCAACCGCCTTTTATAGCGCAAATAGCCCTGAATGAAGGCCACTGCCTGTTTTGTGGGTGTCGGGGAAATACCGAGACGTTTTTGAGCGCGGTGCAATTGAAACAGCAGTTTCCAATGCTGCCAATAGACTTTGTAGGCGCGGAACATGCCAAAATCGGGATCAAAAACGTGCGCGGGCTCGCTGAACACACCATTGAGTTCCATGGTTTTGAACACACCATTTTTTAGGGATTCCACATCTTGAAACTTCAGGTCGAAACGGCCGAAAGTGACACCGGGAATCCGGCGGCAAATTGCCTCAAAGGCAGCAGTCATCTGCGCGTCAATGAGGTGCCCCCCATCCAAAAACTTCGTGCCGCGAATATGGTTGCCGATGGGCTCCAACAACACATCCTCGCCATTCTCCGGAATGCGTTGCAATAAGTCGGGAAAATCCTGTTCAAAACGCTCGATTTGGAATGCTGCCCGGGCATCGGTTTGCATCAAACTCCGGATGTTCGAACTGCCATCGCCTCGCACCCGTAGAAATGCTTTCAAACATACGGAGGTGATGGCAAAACGCCCGTCTTCGCCCGGAAAGCGGTGAAAAAGCACCGATGCCTCCTGCGGCTGCGGCAAAAACTCCTGCAAAATAAATGATATCGGCCAAGCTTCCAGGTAGCTTTTCAAGGCTGCCGGGCTGTCGATCACTTTCACCAAAAAACCGCGTTCCCCAATATCGGGCTTTGCCACCAATGGATATTGGATTCCCGCCTCGTCGAGCATCTTTTGCACCGCATCAAATGATTGGCCAGGCGTTGCAAATACCCAATTCCCAACGATTTCAGGTGGCAGCAATAGCAGGATGTCCCGCTTCGATTCGCCCACAGCGCCTGAAAGTGGAATGGCCGGATTGACATTTGAAAAAAAGAAAACATGCCGCGCACGCAGGGAAAACCACAGCCAATAGGCATACACTGGCACATTTGCCAACCACATGGGCATGTATTCCCACACTGTCCAGCGGGTGAGCCACAATTTTAAAAGTGTAAGTCGTGCCATTTTTTAGTACGCAAATAAAAGAAAACCATCGCGACCATCATCATCCAGTACAGGATTTCAGCTGCCCAAACCCAGAGCAGGCCAAGGTCGGTGAAATTGGTGATGTAATACAAATATCCAAGATATACCATAATACAGGCAGCTTGCAATTTCAACCCAAACCAGGTTGCACCTGTCCCGGAAAGCGCATTCATAAACACCGCGCCAATGGTTGCCAACGACAACAGCCCGAGCATCAGGTAAAATACCGGCTGGGTTTCCGAGATCAAGCTCATGTCTGATTTGCCGAGAAGCGGGTACAACAATGTCTCGGGGAAAAGCAGGATGGGAACGGCCATCAACATACTGAAAAACCAACAGAACTTACCCGTTTTCCAGGCTGCTGCCAGCACTTCCTGTTGGCGGTTCTGGCCGATGAGGTTGCCTACCAAGGTATTCACACCCGTGGCAAAGCCCCAAAGCGGGATGGAAAGCAACAGATACACGGTACGCGCAAGGTTGGAAATGGCCAGCGAACGTTCGCCCAAATTCTCCACCATACCGAAAAAAAACACCCAACTGCCTTGCCCGATTGCTGCCTGCGCCACCACCGGCAGTGAAATCCTCAACTGTTGGCGGATCATAGGCCAATCCGGTTCCGGCAAGGTGAATATTTTCAGAGGCCGGTTTTTTTTGTCAAAAAACATATAGACCGCAAATACAACAAATGCCACACCCTCTGCAATACTGCTGGCCAGACCGGAGCCGCCAATGCCCATTGCTGGCAGTCCAAAATTCCCGAAAATGAACCCGTAATTGAGCACCAGGTTCACAATGGCCAATATGATCGTGTCAATGAAAATAATACCCGGCCGGGCGATGCCGGAATACAGCGCAATCAACGCTACGCCGCCGTAGCTAAAAAACACCCCAAAAGAGCGGTAATGGATGTATTCAAGGCTTTTTTGGTAAATTTCAGGAGAGTGCTCCAAAAAAAGCTGAAAAAACCAGGCTGTGCCATAGTGCATAAACGCCCACATAACCACCGCCAATAACAACTCAAACAGCAACATGGAGTGAAAAGTATGCCCTACGGCTCCCGGGCGACCTTCACCCATTCTGCGCGCAATCATTATCTGCCCCCCTCTGGAAAATGAAAAACCGATGGCAGCTATGGTAATGTAAAAAACCCCCACGAAACCGATGGCGGCAAATTCCGGTTCCCCCAAATGGTACAACAATACCGCATCGCTGAGCGCAATGACATTTTGCGCCGCAGAGCCAAGCATGATGGGCGCTGAAATACGCCAGATTTGACGGTATGAAAGGTCGAGTTGCAAGGGTATTTGTCCGTAATTAAGCTATCCAGGGTTCAGTAAAATTTCCATATTTTCCAATCGGAAGGCACTATTTTATAGTGTTGTTTCTGCTTGAAATCAGGATTGATAAATGCCAGCGAAAGGCCGAAAAAGTCGACTGTGAGCGTCACGCGAGGGTGTTGTTGTATTTGCGCCCATGCAGCCTCCATGTTGGGCGACCAATGTACATCATCCAGCGCAAATACTGTTTTTTCCTGCGCAAATGGCAAGCACTTTTCAAAATAATCCAATGTTGGCGCTTCACGGTGGTTACCGTCAAAAAATACGAAATCTATGCCTCCCAGCTGCTCCAACGTAGGTTGCAAGGTTTGCTCAAATGGCCCCGTTTGCACCCTTACCTTTTCCAGAAATCCAAAAATCTCCAGGTTGGTGCGTGCTACATGTGCCGTTTCCGGGCAGCCTTCCAGGCTAATCATGGTAGCCGAGCCAGCCCCTGAAATCAGGTACATGCTACCGATGCCCACTGAAGTGCCCAGTTCGAGCATGCGCTGCGGATTTGCCCAATTAGCCAGGCGAAAAAGTCTTCGCCCTTGACGCTGACTACTTGCCGCGCGGCGTACCAATTCGCTCAATGGTGCTTTTCGATCTTTACCCGTACCGAAATCCAGAACGTTCAGCTCAATATTGCTGGAAAGCATTTTTCTCCGCAGCGCTTCTATATCCCGGAACGCATAGTACCAGCGCTTGTCGTCCAAAACGGTTTCAGCCAATTCGTACACAAAAGGAGAGTGCAATTGGTATTTCGTGACAGCTTCACTGTAAAACTTGAAAAATCGCCACAAGCGAAAAAGGAACTTTGTCATGTTTCTATGCTGGCAAATTCTTAAATTTTAACGTTTCAATGCTAAACCGTCAAATGTACCGCCCCTTTCCGTTAAATTCCCCTTAAACAATCTTTCGTTTGGAAATAGGCAATGTACTGCTCCGTTTTTTCTGCAGTTTCAAATTAAAACGGAATACACTAAATTATGAAAAACATCCTCGCTGCTCCCCTAACGCTGGCTTTTATCGCCCTTCTTTCAGTGCCTGCTTTCAGCCAAAAATATAAAACAGCCGCTGGCGTCCGCTTCGACCAGGGGTTCAACCTTACTTTACAACAGTATATTGCAAATGGTTGGACCGCTGAAGGAATTCTGCATACACCCCTGCTTTCCAAGGACTTAGGCGTAACCCTCCTTGCAGAGAAACACCACAAGATTCTTTTCCGCGGCACCAACTTCTACACCGGCGCCGGCGCCCACTACTACTGGCAGGCCAATGCCAACCGCGACGCAGAGACCGTGCAAAACAATGTGTTCGGCCTTACCGGCATCGTCGGCCTTGAAGTGACTTTCGGCCGCCTCAACTTATCGGTCGACCTGAAACCGGAACTACACCTTACCGGCGACCAGGTACATCCTTTTGATTGGAATGGGGCGGCAATTTCTGCGCGATACATTATTGAAAAGCGCGAGCGCCAAAAGCCTAATTGGAAATTCTGGAAAAAAGAAGAAAAGAAAAAGAAGAAAAAATGGTTCGAGCTTTAATTGCTGGGTTCATTTGAAAAATAAAGGCCTGACGAACGGATGTTCGTCAGGC
>CAYVPM010000443.1:0-4150 GCA_964453475.1 uncultured Saprospiraceae bacterium
CCGGTAGAAAACGCTTGATACCGTCATGAGTAAAAACAAAAATATCCGCGTACTGGTCGTTGACGACGATGAAGACGATTTTTTATTGACCTCCCACAACTTGCGCGATATTCCCGGAAGCGCGTTTGAAGTTGAATGGGCTTCCAGCTACGAGGCCGGCTTGAAGCGGATAAAAGATTGCGCACATGATGTCTATATCGTCGATTATTTCCTGGGTGCAAACACGGGCCTCACCCTGATCCGTGAGGCGATAAAGGCCCATTGTGAGCAACCTATGATATTGCTGACGGGCGTTTACAACCATGAGGTAGACGAAGCCGCCGTAGAACTTGGCGCATTCGACTACCTTCTCAAAGGCACCCTAAGCCCGGATAGCCTGGAGCGCAGCATCCGGTATTCACTTGCACAGGCGGCTATGCTAAAAGCCGTGAAGGAGAACGAAGCCCAATTTCGCACGGTCTTTGAAAAATCCCAGGACATGATCTTTATCACCGATGAGTTAGGCCAGCTAATGCGCGTGAACAATTCCGCCGTGAGCTTTACCGGGTTTAAAGTGCATGAACTGCTGCAAATGAAACGCACAGACTTGTATGCCAACAAACAGCAAGGGGAAAATATCGAGCAGGCATTGGAAAAATACCAGGAGGTATCCGGCCTTAGAATTGAGTTGCGCACCAAAACCAACGAACGGCGAACCTGCGCCATGTACGCGACCATGCAATCAGACCGATACGGCAAACGCTATTGCCAGGGGGTGTTGCACGACCTGACCGCCAAAATCCGCGAGGAACGGGCCACCATGCTTTCTGAAAAAATGGAAGCCACGCGCCGGCTTATGCTTATGCTGGCCCATGAAGTACGTAACCCGCTCACCAATATTGGCCTCGCACTGGAAGGCTTCAGCGCGGAATTGCCGGATGACAATGATTATACCGAATACCTGGAGATCATAAAACGCAATGCCAAGCGGATCGACAACCTGGTGACCCAACTGCTCGACTCCTCCAGGCCAGCGGCATTAAACCTGAAACCCTGCTCCTTGCGCGAAGTGCTGCAAATGACGCTTGAAGAAGCCAAAGACCGGCTTGCCCTCAAAAAAATAAATTTGGCAACCAATTATACCAACGACGCGGATATAGCCCTGGTCGATGTGGAAAAAATGCAAATCGCCCTCACCAATATTATCGTGAATGCCGTGGAGGCCATGGACGAGTCAAAAGGCATTCTACAAATAAGCACCGAACGCGCCGCTAAAAAATTGTTGGTGTCCATCGCAGACAACGGCTGCGGCATCAGCCCGGAATTCGTGAACCGTTTGTTCGAACCGTATTTCACCTCAAAATCGACGGGTATGGGCTTGGGGCTTGCCGCTACGCTGAATATCGTGCAGTCGCATGGAGGTACAATAGTGGTAGAATCGAAGGAGGGGGAGGGTACGGTGTTTTACTTGACTTTTGAAGCGGTGAGCTAATTCATTTCTTTGCCCCCAATACCCCCCAAAACTGCCACTCCTCCCGCAAAACCCAGCGCAACACCGGCAAATGCCCGTATAACTGGATGCCTACGTGCTGTTGCACCATCTCCAGCCCACATTCTCGGCATAGTTCCTCAAAACCTTTCACGGAAAAGTACTGGCCCGGGATATGCACCCCGTAGGCCTGGTTCCCGAAACGGTCCATCCATTTCAGGCTGAGGTTGGAGAAAAAACCGTACTGGTAATGGTCTTTCACGATCACACGCTTGCCCACGCGGGCGCACTCGCGTAGCAGGAGCGCGGAGTGGAGGCTGTGGTGCAGCACATCGCAGAGCAGCACGTAATCAAAAGACTGGTCTTCGGCCGGGATATGAAGGCCGTCAAAAGATCGGTATTTCTGATATTTTTCCTGCAGTTTCAGTTCTTCGGGCAAGGGGTATATGTCGAGGCAAGTCCAGCGCGTATCGGGATTGAAAGCCGCTACCAATTCCGCTATCTGCATGTCGCCACAGCCGACGTCGAGGCATTTTACCGGCCCGTTTTTGCCAGCCTCAATTATTTCACTGAAAATACCAGCCAGGCGCCGCACCCGCGTGTTGTGTGATGCCCGCTGGTGCAGTTTTATCCACCACTTTTCCCAGCGGCTTTTTTCCAGTTTTGAAATGTCGGAGCTCATGCGTTAGTCTTCCTCTTGCCGGATTGAAATTTTGATAAAACTCAGGATGAAACTGGCCAGTATTATTTCTATACCGATCAGGATGCAGGTTATGGAAGGGAACAACAGGCGCAGGTTGTGGTTGGGTTCCAAATCCCCAAAACCGGTTTGTTTCCAATAATAGACATTGATGGCTGATAACAATATGCCTACGAACAAGAGGGCAAAACCGGCAATCAGGCCGGTCTCCAGGGTGACGAGCTTGCGCACTTTGTGGTACGCCTTTGGCTGCGGAAACAGCTGCGTGTCTATCCCGAAGAGCCGCGACACCACAAAAAACGAAAGAAAATGGAAGCCGACCATCACAAAAAGGTAGGCATACAATAAGGTGTGGATGCCCAAGCGGATATGCTCCAGGCGTACATCCCCAAAGCTCAGGACGACTGCGCCGCTCACCCCGACGATCAACAGGAACAGCCCTGGGTACAAAAAAAGCCAATCGGGGCTGTGCAGCAGTAAAAAGCGCAGGTGCCGCCAGCCGTCGGCCCAGGTGCGCAAATGCGGCTTCCGGTCGCGGCCATCGGGGTACAGCACCACGGGTATTTCGGCGATCCTGAATTTTTGCAATGATGCTTTTACGACCAGTTCCGATGCGAATTCCATGCCGCCGGTCTGCATGTTCAGCCGGTTATACGCATCTTTTGAAAAACCGCGCAAGCCGCAATGGAAATCGCGCACCGGTATCTTGAAAAAAAGCCTGCCGAGCATGGAAAGCACCGGATTGCCCAAATAGCGGTGTAAAAACGGCATGGCGCCCGGTTTTATGCCCCCTTTGAAACGGTTGCCCATCACCAGGTCGTTGCCTGCGCGCAGTTGTTCAAGCATCTCGCCCAGCGCCGAAAAGTCGTAGCTGTCGTCCGCATCGCCCATGATAACGTACTTTCCCTGTGCTGCTTTTATGCCTGCCATCAAAGCAAAGCCATAGCCTTTTTTGGAAGCAGGTGCCACACGCGCACCCAGGCTTTCGGCTATGCGCACGCTGGCATCCGTGGAGCCATTGTCACCGATGACTACCTCGCCCGCGATGCCCTGGGTGCGCAGAAAGCCAAATGCCTTTTCGATACAGGCGCCTACCGTCCGTTCTTCATTGAGGCAGGGCATTACGATGGAGAGTTCCATTATTTTAATGTGATAATGTGATAATTAGGTAATGGGATAATTATCAAATTGATCAAATTCCTTTTCCAGTTCGTTTGCTGAAATCATCCGCAATGCCGGTCAAAATATTGATGCGTTCGTTGAATTTGGCGCTCTCAGCCTTGTTGCCGTTGGCCTCCAATATAGAAGCGTGCATTTTAATAAGGTTGGCGACCATGCGGCAGCATTGAGCCTCATTGGAATAGATGGCCCTGTGCCCGCTTTTGAGCTCAAAGAAATAATCGGGCAAATACTCCACTACTTCTGTGGTAAGTGCCTGGTATTCAACCAGTTTCTGTTCTTTTTCAAGCTCGATCAACCTGTCTTTGTAATGCAGGATGTATGCCGGCAAAATGTCGTTGGCGAAAAACGGCACAAATTTTTTGTCGCGGATATTGTCGGTGTAGTACCAGGCCAAGGCAAACAGGGCTGCGCCCGACAGCAGGGCCTTCCATTTTGCGGTCAACAAACTTTTTGCTATTTCCAGGACAAAGAATACGGCCAGAAGCGTCATCAATATCACAAAAGGCGTCCGATACCGCGCCAGGCTGCTGCTGATGAACATGGGACTTGCGCTCACCAATATCATCAAAAAAAGCGGTATAAACTTCCATTTGTAGCGCCAAAAAGCGAAGAAGAGGCCGCATATCCCCAGTGGGGCGATCAGCCAGTAGGGCGCCGGCAAGGCTTTCAGCAGCGGCGAGAATTCCCGGTACATGTAATAGCTCATGTTGTTGGGCACCTCGAACCACATAAACAAGCCGTCTATTTTCTGGCCGTACAATTTCAGCATTTTGCCCATGCTTTCGAAGGAGCCCAGGCAG
>CAYVPM010000444.1:0-4137 GCA_964453475.1 uncultured Saprospiraceae bacterium
ACAATCGCAAAGTTCTCAACGGCGTGCTCGAAATCGTTACCAAGGGCGAACCGCGCTGGCAAGCAAGTTGCCATTGTTGTCGTACAAGCTGACGAGTACACCCGGTATCGGGCTTTCACATGGATCCTGGATACCATCTTCATTTGCATCGTTCCACACATAGTTACCGATCTGGATTGGAGCCTCGTCGCAAAGTGCTTCAAGGTCGCCAATGGTGTTTGCCATTCCGATACCCGTGGTGCTGGCAACTGGATCCAGTAGCGTCAAATCGTTACGGGTTGTGTTACCATTTAACAGGTCGTAGTACACGATGCCGCCACCGAAGTTGTACTCAGAAGTGTTCGGGTTGTTGATGGCGCCCAGCAGCTCGTCGCGGCCAGGAACGTACAACAAGCCACCAGCTTCTGCATCCAGATGGGTATAACGTGTATTGTCATAGAAGAACTCGCCACCGCCAGGGCCATCGTTGGAGTTAGGTCCAAACAAGCTGGTCCGGTTCAAGCCCGGGATGGTGCCGTTGTTCTCCAGTGTCCAAACATTGTTGATCGGGTACGCTGCAACAATATCGCCGCCTGCGCTTGCCGAGATCGGGTTGCCCTGATTGGTTGTCGGACGGTGCTGGCGGTAACCGAACTGGTGTCCGCTGCGATCCATCATTGCGATAACCATCATGCCTTCGCGGGTGATTTCGATGTCCGAAACCATCGCCTGGCCACGGCAGCGGAATTCAGCGCCGGTCGGGCCACCGCCAACAATCTCAAAGTTGCCGTTGAAGATGTTGGATGGTTCGCCTGCGCCGGTATTTGCTACCAGGTTGCGCTCAGTATATACATCTGCCCAGGTTTCCCATTCTTTGCACTGTGCAAGGTTTTGGTTGACGCTGCCCACGATGTCGCCGTGGTTATACCCAGGCAATGACAGATTCCAGCTCAATACCATAGACCAGGTATTGGTGCGGGTATTGAACACGTGTATGGATGCTGACAGGTCGTTGGACGATCCGTTTGCATTTTCACCTGTGCATACGCCACCGACGTAAATCTTGTCACAATCTACGTGCAGACCAAGCGGACGGAACACACCGTTCGTACAGTTTGGCGCTGAAGTGATCGGAATCTCTACAGAAGTCGGGTTGTTGGTCAGGATGCTGTCCACCCGAACGAGGTTGCGGGTATTCAGGTTGACCGTCCACAGGGTGTTGTCGCCAGAGATGTCCAGGTCGCCGAGGCCAACTTTGCCAATCTTTCCAAAGGCATCGGTGTCCATACTTGGCACGTCTGGGGCGCTCAAGTCGGCAGGGCGGATGACAGAGCCCACATTCGGAACGGTGTAAATCTCCGTTACCGTTGGGTTGTTGGTGCCGTTGAAGTAATCCACGCGATAGATACCGCCAAGGCCCAGTTCGCCAAGCCCTACGTGGCGCTTCAGGAATGCCGAAGCGTAGAGGTACTTGTTGGAGCGGTCGTAAGCCATGCCGTACACCGAACCGATGAGCTCGTTGTTGGCCGCTACGTTGCCATAAATCTCCGTGCGATCTATTGCATCGTATGGTATCAGGCCGATTACCTGTGAGGTCACCTGGTCTGTTTTGCCTTGTGCGAAGCAGGAGAAGGCAATATCCGGATTGTTTTGGCAGTAATCAGCAGGGTTCAGGAAGCCAACGCGCACATCGCAATTAGCTGCCGTGATGAACTGGACTGTTGTACCCACGCCTGCACATGCGAGCGAAGGTTTGAGGCAGCAAGAGTCTTTGATTACTACAAACTCGAGGCGGTACGGGTAGTTGTTCAAGTTCGGGAACAAGAACGCACCGTTCGCATCCGACCAGATAGAATCCACTGGCAGCGGGTTGTTGCATTCGTAGAGGTAAACCAATACGCTGTCGAGACCCAATTCATTGCTGCCAAAATCGCAATCTGCATTGAAATCGTTGAAGGCGATACCACCAATGTTGCCACCAACCGTTGCCGTTACGGAGACATCACAACCGTTCGCATCCACCACGGAGATGGTGTAGGTGCCAGAAGTGAGGCCGGTAATAAGGATCGGTTCGGTTGCCGATGTGCCACCGTTTCCAATTCCTGTCCATGTGTATGGGCCGGAGCCGTTTTCGATGTCGATGGTGATTGTTCCCTGGTTGCCGCCGCAGGTAACACCGGTGGTGGTAGCTGTTGCAGTGATCAGGGTAACCTTGGTGATTTCAGCCGAAGCGGTTCCGGTACATCCTTCCGCGCTGGTGACGGTAACATCGTAGTTGCCAGCAGGCAGGTTCGGAATCACAAATGGATTGCCTGTTCCTGTGCCTGTACCATCGTTGCCATCAGCATCCGTCCAGTTGTAGGTGTAAGGGCCAGTGCCGTTGAAGACGCCAACTGTAAGTTTGCCGTCCGTGCCGCCACAGAAGGTAGCGCATGTTCCGGTCGCGCCGACGATGAGGCCGGTAGCATTTGGAATCGGTGCGCAGAAAACTGCGTTACAGCCGGTGGCATCCGTAATGGTGACACAGAAGCTGCCAGATACCAAACCGTTAATGGTGATTGGATCGGTAGCCGATGTGCCTGTTCCAGTACCAGCGGTGCCCGTCCAGTTGAAGGTGTATGGTCCAACGCCGCCCACTACATCAATGATCACGTTTCCATCAACCTGGCCACAAGTTGGGGCGCAGATATGGAGCGGAATCAAGCTGAACGTGCCGGTAGAGTTCACCACTGCACAAGCTGTTGAAGTACAGCCAGCCTGATCGGTGATGGTGACACAGTATGAACCTGCTGCCAAACCTGGGATGGTGAAAATAGCATTCTGAGAAGTCCCGGTTGGGCCAGTGCTCAATACCCAGTTGTACGGCGCCGTACCATTCACCACGTTCACTGTCAGCGAGCCATTGGCAGCGCTACAAGCTGTGGTCGGGTTGCCAATCGCCGTTGCTACGCAGCAATTACCCTGCTGAACCGTGAAGCATGCCGTTTTAGAACAGCCGTTCGCGTCTGTGACCGTTACGCAGTAGGTGCCTGCACCCAAATTGTTGAGGTCTTGCGTTGTTGCGCCGCCCGTCCACAGGTAAGTGTATGGCGTTGTGCCGCCTGCAGGCGTAATGTTCACGCTGCCATTGGTCTGGTTGCAAGATGCATCTGTTACGATACCGGTGATGGTAACTGCAGCAGCGGGTTGTGTGATGGTCACACAAGTGGTTGCTGTGCAATTGCTGGCATCGGTCACAGTCACACAGTATTGACCAGCCGTGAGGTTGTTCAAGTCCTGTGTAGTTGCACCGCCTGTCCACAGGTATGTGTATGGCGTGGTACCGCCGGTTACCGACAGGTTAATCGAGCCGTTAGATCCGCCGAAGCAGGAAACATTGGTCGAGGTGTTTGTCAGGTTAGGGCCATTTGCCGAGCCGACGGTTGCACAAGTTGTCCTGGTGCAACCCTGAGCATCCGTGATCGTCACGCAGTAGGTTGCAGCACCTACGTTCGCCAGGTCTTGCGTGGTAGCGCCGTTGCTCCAGATGTAGGTGTACGGTGAAGTACCACCAGATACCGTCAAGTCAACACTGCCATTTGTAAGGCCGCAAGAAGCTGGTGTCGTTGTTGTGGTTGCAACAATCTGGCTTGGTTGACCTACTGTCGCTGTCACAACTGCCGTACATCCATTGCCTGCTGTAACGGTTACTGTATAAGTTGAAGCACATAGGCCCGTGATGGTGAATGGCTCAGCCCCGATTGGGCCGCCCGCACCAACTGCGCCGCTTGTGTTCGTCCAATTGTAAGAATAGTTCGGAACCCCACCTACTACATCTACTGTAATGGTACCATTGCAAGCGCCGAAGCATTGCGCAGGCGTAGTACTGGTAGTTGCCACTAGAGTGCCAGAGGCTGTTACAGTTGCACAAGCCGAACCAGAGCAGCCAGTAGCATCTGTAACTGTGACACAGTATGTGCCAGAAGGAACACCGGTCAGGTTGGCCGTTGTTGCTCCGTTGCTCCAGATATAGCTGAATGGCGCAGAACCACCATTAACCGTAGTTGTAACAGTGCCGTTTGTTTGACCACAAGTAGCCGGTGTGGCTACAGCAGACACCGTGAGGCCACCGCCACCGCCAACTGCTTGTGTTGCTGTTTCCGTACAACCGTTGCCATT
>CAYVPM010000445.1:0-4134 GCA_964453475.1 uncultured Saprospiraceae bacterium
TACTTGATCATCGTGAAAGACTGCAAGGCGCCGACGGTGGTATGCCTGAACGGCCTGAGCGTGAACATCATGCCGACTGGAATGATCCAGCTTTGGGCGAGCGACTTCCTGCAATATGCTGAGGACAACTGCACGCAGACGCCATACCTGAAGTACGGCATCCGCAAGTGCGGCGCGGGAACCGGTTTCCCGCTCGACGCACAGGGCAACCCGATCACGAGCGTGACCTTTGATTGCACGGAGCTGGGAACGCAGTGTGTTGAGTTGTGGGCGATCGACCTAGCCGGCAACGCGGACTACTGTGAAACGTATGTAATTGTACAAGACAACGCAGGAAACTGTGGCGTAGCAGGTACGGTAAACGTTTCAGGTGTGCTGAAAACAGAAGATACGGAAGGTGTAGAAGACGCAACTGTAAGTGTCGCCGGTTCGGTTGGATCGAACAATGTGTTTTCATTCAGTGATTTGAGCGACGACACAGGCTTCTACGCCGTGAACGGTTCTGTGCCAACCGGAGCAGATATTACCATCACGCCTATCAAAGATGACAACCCGCTCAATGGGGTAACGACTTATGACCTTGTATTGATTTCCAAGCATATCCTGGGTATTGAGCCGCTCGGCAGCCCGTACAAGATGATTGCTGCGGACGCGAACAAGTCCAACTCGATCACCACATTCGACATTGTGGAGTTGCGCAAACTGATCCTGGGCATTTATCAGGAGCTTCCAGCCAATACTTCCTGGCGCTTTGTGGACAAGTCGTTCAGCTTCCCGAATATGGCCAATCCGTTCCAGACCCAGTTCCCGGAGAACATCTCTGTAGCGCAGGTGATGACACATCAGTTGGACAAAGACTTTGTTGGTGTCAAGATCGGTGATGTGAACAACACCGTAGTGGCCAATATTAATGTTCTGGCAGACGATCGGATGATGGGTACACTCTTGTTCGATGTAGAAGACCGCAACGTTAATGCCGGCGAGGAGTTCGAGGTGACGTTCAACGCTTCCGAGAAAACCCTAGGCTACCAGATGACGCTGAACCTGAATGGTTTGGAGGTTTCTGAGATCGTGGGCAACGATAAGGTGAAGGCGAATAACTTCGGAGTGTTCGATGATGCTTTAACGGTATCCATTGATGGAGCGAATTCGTTTACGGTTAAATTCCGTGCTGTAAAAACGGGCAAACTGAGCCGTATGCTGAGTGTTTCTAGTCGCATCACAAAATCTGAAGGATATAGCCTGGACAATGAACGCCTGGATGTAGCCCTTCGATTCGACGGCAAGACGACCACCAGTGTTGGTTTCGAACTGTACCAGAACCAGCCGAACCCGTTTGTGAACAAGACATTCATTGGTTTCCACCTACCGGAAGCTGCAGAAGCTACCTTAACAGTATATGACGAAACAGGCCGCTTAGTATATACCCAGAAGGGTGACTTTGCGAAAGGTTACAATGCATTTATAATTGATCGCCAATTAATTGGCAACACCGGAGCTCTTTGGTATCGGGTAGAAACATCCACTGACAGTGCTGTCCGCACGATGATTCAAACGAAGTAACGCCAACCTTTGGTTGGCGCGAGCCACACACGTAACGCCAACTTTCAGTTGGCGAGAAACAGCGCTCCAACTGAAAGGTTGGAGGCACGCACGTACCGCCAACCTTTGGTTGGCGAGCACCGGCGCTCCAACTGAAAGTTGGAGGTACTTGCGATGAGACAAATGAAATAGTAAGTCTTGACATGAAAGGGGTGCTTCGGAACGCCGTCGTGCCCCTCTATTAAGGCTCTTATTTATCTGACTGGCTTGGAACCTTATAGGTTTCCAGGCCAGTTTTTTTATTCGAATTTAAAGATTAGTCATAATTCATAATTCATCATACCTTCCCCGCAAAATAATCTGCCTACCTCAAAAAAACATTAAACGAAATTATACTGTCATAGATGAAGAACCTGATATCAATATTAACTTTGATTTGCTATTCAGTAATTGGCTTTTGTCAAAATGGCGAATTAGTTGAAAATAAAGCATTAAAGTTTTCGGTTGAGCATAATCAGGATACAATAGAATTTATTGTAGCCAATACGTGGTACTTAGTTGCAATAAATATCGACTTGGTACTTACGTTATGGGTACACCATTCTTTATTTGGAAAGGTGCCGATTGTCCCTAACGCTCCCTTCCAAGCTTTTCCCCAAGTTGTTTCTTCAAAGCCAGCATCTCGTCCCGAAGTTGTGCTGCAGTGATAAAATCCAATTCCTTCGCTGCCGCTTTCATGCGCTTCTCTGTTTCGGCGATGATTTTTTCCAGTTGTGCCTGAGAGGCGTACGCCAAAACCGGTTCTGCAGCCAGGTTGATTTCCTCGTTTTCGATATAGTATTTTGGCGCTTCCACATCCCTGATATCCAGGATACTGCGGGTTGCCATGATCTGCTCTTTGGTTTTGGTGATCGTCGTCGGCGTGATGCCATGCGCTTCGTTGTAGGCTATCTGGATATCGCGCCGGCGGTTGGTTTCGTCGATGGTGTTCCGCATGGAATCGGTGATTTTATCGGCGTAAAAAATGACGATGCCATTCGAGTTGCGCGCCGCGCGGCCTGCCGTTTGGGTTAGTGAGCGCGCGTTGCGCAGGAAGCCCTCTTTGTCTGCATCCAGGATGGCGACGAGCGACACTTCGGGCAAGTCCAGGCCCTCCCGGAGCAGGTTCACCCCGATGAGCACATCGAACTCGCCGAGCCGGAGATCGCGCAGGATTTCCACGCGCTCCAGGGTCTCCACTTCCGAGTGGATGTATCGGCAGCGCACGCCGACTTTGGCAAAATAGGTCGCCAATTCTTCGGCCATTCTTTTGGTCAGCGTGGTCACCAGCGACCGCTCCCCGATTTCACTGCGTTTGGTGATTTCTTCCAACAGGTCATCGATCTGGTTCAACGAAGGCCGTACCTCGATGGGTGGGTCGAGCAGGCCTGTGGGGCGCACGAGCTGTTCCACAACCACACCTTCCGTTTTTTCCAGTTCATAATCGGCAGGGGTAGCGCTTACGAAGATCACCTGGTTTATCATGCCTTCAAATTCCTCGAAACTGAGTGGCCGGTTGTCCATGGCCGAGGGCAGGCGGAAACCCCAGTTCACCAGCGACTGCTTCCGCGCCCGGTCGCCGCCCCACATGCCGCGCACCTGCGGAATGGTGGCGTGGCTTTCGTCCACGATCATCAAAAAGTCGTCGGGGAAATAATCGAGCAGGCAGAAGGGCCGTGTACCCGGCTCGCGGCGGTCAAAAAAACGCGAGTAGTTTTCGATGCCGGAGCAATAGCCCAGTTCCCGGATCATTTCCAGGTCGAATGCCGTGCGCTCCGAGATGCGCCGGGCTTCCAGCAAGCGGCCTTCACGGGCAAAAAACTTTTCCTGTGCCCGCATTTCATCCTTTATTTCATCAATCACCTGGCCGAGGCGCTCTTTGGGCGCCACGTACAAATTGGCCGGGAATACCGCCGATACCTGTATTACTTCTATCCTTTTGCCGGTATCAATGTCGATGGTTTCAATGCTCTCGATTTCATCGCCCCAAAAAACGATGCGTAAGCCGCTGTCGGCATAAGGCAGGTTAATGTCGACGGTGTCGCCGCGCACGCGGAAGGTGCCGCGCACGAACTCGTTTTCGGTGCGGGAATACAGGCTGTTGGTCAGGGCGTAGAGAAAATCTGTTTTGTTCATCTTCGCCCCTTTTTCCAGGCGGATGATCCCGGTTTTGTAATCGTCCGGGTTGCCCATGCCGTAGATGCAGGAAACCGAAGCGACGATCACGATGTCACGGCGGCCGGAAAGCAGGGTCGAGGTGGCTTTGAGCCGCAGCTTGTCTACCAACTCGTTGATTTGCAGGTCTTTTTCAATGTATGTATCCGACACCGACATGTAGGCTTCCGGCTGGTAATAATCGTAATAGCTCACGAAATACTCCACTGCGTTGTCGGGGAAAAAAGTTTGGAATTCGCCGTAGAGCTGTGCGGTCAGGGTTTTATTGTGGGTCAACACCAGGGTAGGGCGGTTCAACTGCGCAATGACGTTGGCCATCGTGAATGTTTTTCCGGAACCGGTCACGCCCAAAAGCACCTGTGCCTGGTCACCTTGTTT
>CAYVPM010000446.1:0-4133 GCA_964453475.1 uncultured Saprospiraceae bacterium
GTGCCGCCAGGTGGTGTCGGCAAAAATATTGACCAATTTCTTTCGACAAGATTCTTTTGCCTCTAAAGAAACGTGTTTTAGGGTGTCGCGCACCCAAAAGATGCTGCAGCACAAACCAATAAATGCTATAACCATGCCCGAAACTACTATTACGCCGAGCGCATCATAACGCTGTGCCAACCAGGCAGAGCCAAATGCTGCTAATGCCACTGCCACATAACCCGCGAATTCGTTCAAACCTGTCGCCAATCCGCGTTGGCGTTCCCCAACCAGGTCGATTTTCATGACCACCGTGCTCGACCACGCAAATCCCTGATGGATGCCCAGCAGCAGATTGGCCGCTATCACCCACGACCAGTTTGGGGCCCACCATAACAGGATCGGCACTGGAATTGCCAATATCCAGCCGAAAACCAGCAGCTTCTTTCGGCCAAACCGATTGGATAATTTTCCGCTCAGGTAGTTGGCCAGCGCCTTTGATGCACCAAATGCCGCAATAAAGGACATGGTAGCTACGGTGGAAGCAATGGCGAATTTTTCTTGCGCGATTAAAGGCAACAAGGTTCGCTCCAAGCCCACCATTGCACCTACAAAGGCGTTAACCAATACCAAAAGTAAAAATTGGCCAATATTTTCGCGGAGTCCAAGTTTCGGTATTGTCATCGATAATTTATCTAAAATTGTAGGATACACCGCTGACCTGAGTGAGCAGTGTGGCAGGCGCGTCCAAAATTTTGGCTGCCCCGGTAGGAACGGGTGAAACAGGCGAATGTTTGGCAAGATACTCCTTCATCATCTGGTGCAGGGTATATGGCTTGTTTTTTCCTTCTGTAACGTTGGGGATACGGCACAACATGGTTTCGGGGTCGCCTTCGCGTTCGCAGGCTGCAATGCTGTAGGTCCGAGCCAGGTCTAGGGGCTGCCCACCGACATGAATTTTTTGCACCCGCTTTCCCACCTCACCAAAAGCATTGAATTCCACCTCCATACCACGAAACTTCACCATCCAGCCGCCAAAGCGTTTGGAGGCTTCTTTTGCAAAAACATTGTTCAGCTCTTTTTCCAGCCAGGCCAACAAAACATCGCCCTTGACTTTTGCAGTGCGCACATTGGAATCAACGGGCAGCATATCGAACAGGAAGCCTTCAGTAATTGGTATCAAACCTTCCGCATTCGGAGTGCTGCGCGGCGGACAAAACCGAAAGCCGTTGGAAAGCACGATGTCTACGCCCACTTTCCAGGCAAGTGCATCCAGGATCAAGGTGTCAATGGTGTTTTCTACCACAAAGTAGCGGTACAACGGGACTTTGCTGTATCCGACCACGGTTTCGATCTCCTTGAGAAATGGCCCTTCCAAATTTGAAATCAGTTGCTGGATTTCTTTTTTGGCTTTATGTTTCCGCACGTCCACTTCCAGCAGCTCGTATTGTTCGCCAATTATTTTACCGTCTTTAACCGTCAAGTTTAGGCGGCCAATGAAGGAGCCAAAAGCCCCTGGCTCTACCACCTTGGCGTATTTGCACTGTATTGGCTCGCGCACGCGCTCGTGGGTATCGCCGCCAAGAATGTAGTTTACCCCTTCTGCTTCGGGCATATTGGCGAGGGCGATCTGTTGTGACAGGCCTAAATGGGCCAGGATGATGACAAAGTCGCATTGTTCCTGTTCCCGCAGCACATTCACGTAATAAGCCGTGTTTTCCTCTGGTTTGGTATAGATGATGCCTTTAGAATAGGCTGGCGATTGTCGGAGCGGCACCATATTGTCGGTATAGCCCAGAAAACCAATTTTAACACCCAGCTTCGACCAGGTGAAATAAGGCGGGAAAATCAGCTCCCCTTTTTGCCCATTGCCCAGATCATGGTACATGTTTGCACAGATTTTCGGGGCATCAAGCCCTCCCAGAAGGGTTTGCATGTTCTTTTTGTTGTACACCACTTCCCAATTGCCCGGCAGGTAAAGATCGTAGCCCAGCGCATTGAGTATGGGTGAGATGGCCTTGCCCGTTGTTTTTGCCGACAGCTCACTGCCTTGAAACATGTCGCCCGTATCCACGATAAACGTGTTGGGGTTGCTTTTTCGAACTTTGTCGAACATGGTGGCAATGTGCGCGTAGCCTGCGGTTTTGCGAAAAACAGCTTGTTCATTTTCCCAAAAAAGCTCGTCGTGCGGGTGAATCTGGCAATGCACGTCGGTGGTCTGCAGGATGGAAAGGGTGCCAGACATTGCACTAAAACCAGGCTCCAGGCCTGCATCTTCTGCATCCAATACTTCCTTTTGGGTTTCATAGCCTTGCAAGCTCAAGGGAGAAAGGCCTGCCGCCAGTCCGGTTAACAGGGAATTGCGCAGGAATTTGCGGCGGTGTAGGCGTGATTGTTTGTCGTCGAGAGGAATTGCCATAATAGAAGCCCGGAATTTTTTTGAACAGGGAAACCCGGCCCGCAAAACATGATAGATTGCGAACGCGGTGGCAAAAGTCGCCAAAAAATGCCTTGCTGCTGCGTGACAATTATCACACCCGGCATTTTGCCTGGAATTATGTGCGTGGAATGCAATTAGAAAAAGCAAATAAATTACAAAAAATGATTAAGTTTTTATCGTATTTTAATTGCATCTTGACTACCGAGTCTCCATTTTTGCGCGAACCCTCAACCTCATTTTTCTTGCCATGCTGTACCCCAAAAACGTTATTGCCCTCCTTGTGGCCTGCCTCTTGCCAACGCTCGTTTTGACACAGGTTGCCGATCCCGAAATTGACGAATCGCTTTTTTGTCCACCGGAGGACGAAATACAAAACCAAACCCCTGGCATTACCTTGCTCACAGACCAGGACGTGTTTTCAGCCTTCAACGAAGACAGAAACTACACCATGGGCCTAGGCTTAAGGTTCTTCGGGAAACGCATCCATAAATCTTACTTTTTGGCTCCCTTAGGCCGAAAGATACTGGATGGATGGTTTATCGAAAAGCCCATACGGCGGGCAATAATAAAAGAGCAGTTGGCACAAGACTGCGAATTCACCCAGGATGCCCTCGATTTTTATGTGGCGGGCTTCACGCCTTTAAATATTGCAGAAAAAGCAGTCGTGCCCCAAGACCGACCTTATGCCTGTTTGCTCGGAATAGGCAGCACCCGCGGCAGGGTGTACAACAATGGCGGCGAACTGTCCCAAAAAGTCTTCATTTCTTCCAGTTTTTACCTGGGTGTGCTCGGCACACATGTGGGCAAAGCGGTGCAGACCCATATCCACCGCAAGCACTGGTTCGGCTCAACCCGTCCTGAACCAGAGGGCTGGGGCAACCAGATTTCAGACGGCGGCGAGCTGACTTTTATGTACCGCCTTGGGGTGACCAAACCACTTTTTGAATGGAACAAAAAACATACGGCTGCTAACGAACCCCCCACCCATTTCTTTCAATACAGCGCAACGGCGGAATTGTATGCGGGCTATTATACCCAGGCCTCGTTGTCGCTCAACCTGCGCATGGGCATATTCAACCAGTATTATTTCCAGATGACCGACACCTACAGTTCTGCCAGCAATTCGGTGCCCAACGCTCAAAAGCGAAGAAAAATCAGGGCTTACATTTTTGCGCAGCCGCGCGCGCGGTTTGTACTGTACAACGCTCTGTTGCAAGGGCAGTTCGCGCCATCGGCGTACACGTTGACCTCAAAAGAAATATCCCGCGCCATCTTTGACTGGAACTGGGGCATCTGCCTCAGTTTTTGGCGACTCGACCTTGTATTTGTCCCCGATGCCGGGCGAACCCCGGAGTTCAAGTCGCCATTGGCCAGAAACCACCGTTGGGCAACCGTTTACGTAAATTACAACCTCTAAACCATGCTGAAGGACGTATATAGTTACTATTACCGTGGTCAGGCCATAGCGCTCAAGACCAATTTTAACCTGGTCGGAATTGCCACCAAACAAGGAGGCGATTCCAAATTTCTCAGAAAGTCGGCAAACCTGCTGATTCAAAGGGAGAAAAAAGGAAGCTCATTAACGAGCCAGTGCCATTACTATAAAAGCGGTTTTGTGAAGTTTTACAGCCCCGAACGGCAGAAAGCGCTCGAAACCTATTTTGATGGTATTGATTACCACGGTGATGGGCGACGAGGGGCCGGGCCTCTACGT
>CAYVPM010000447.1:0-4126 GCA_964453475.1 uncultured Saprospiraceae bacterium
GCCATTCCAGTGCGCCGCTGGCCGACAGCTTCAGCGCCCAGACATCGACGTTGCCGTGGTGGCCGGTCACGTCACCATCGGTGGATGCCGTTTCCCCGACGACAACATAGCCGCCATCCGCAGTTTGCTTGACCGCAGTCCCCATGTCGTCCCCAGAACCGCCGTAAACTTTTTGCCATTCGGTGGCGCCCGCTTCGTTCAGCTTCACCACCCAGACATCGAGCAAGCCTTTGTTTTCTGTGACGTCCCCGTTGAGCGAATTCGTCCTGCCCGTCAGAATGTAGCCGTTGTCGGTGGTCTGCTGCACCGACCAGAACATGTCCCAGCCGCTGCCGCCCATGGCCTTTTGCCACTGGATGGCGCCAAAGCTGTTGAGCTTTACTACCCAGCCGTCGTGAAACCCACCGTGGTTTCCAGACACGTCGTAATTGTTGGATCCTGTCCAGCCGGCCAGGATATAGCCGCCGTCCGATGTCTGATGTATCTCGTTGGGAACCTCATTGCCAGTGCCTCCAAACACCCTCTTCCATTGAACGCCGCCCAATGCATTCAACTTGACTATCCAGAAATCGTCGCCACCGATGTGGCCAAAAACGTCGCCGTTGCTGGAAAGGGAGGATCCGGCAATGATATAGCCGCCGTCTATGGTCTGGGCTATGCTCCTTGCTTCGTCATAGGAGGAGCCGCCAAGGGATTTTTGCCATTGGATAGTGGGCTGGGCGCTGGCCCAAGCGGCCAAAAAGCAAAGCACAATGAAGAGGTTCTGTTGTTTTTTCATGTTGCGACAGATTGTTGTCCCTAATGTTGTTACCCGCTCACAATTTCTCGGATTTTCCCCAAAATACCCGCCCATCTTCCACTTCAACCGCCAACCAGTACAGGCCCGGCGCGAGGAACCCAAATTTGTCAACATGAAAAAATGTTGACAAATTCTCACTCCGCCGACTGGCCAGGCAACGGAATAGCTTTGACAACTTTTTTTTGAAGTTGTCAAAGCTCGCCCAGGAGCCACGCGCTCACAGCTTCTCCAATTTCCCCCAAAACACCCTCCCATCCTCCACCGCCACGGCCAGCTGGTACAGGCCCGGCCCAAGCTTTGTGAGATCCAAGGCGGCACCGTTGGCTATGGCTTGCTGCGTCAGCTCACGACCGAGCATATCGGACACCGTGACGCGGAGCTGGGCTGCCGCAGACGGCACCTGGATGGTCGCGTATTCTTGTGCCGGATTAGGGAATATTTGAAGGGCGTTCTCGAAAGATACGGGGGCTTCTGCAGGGCTCGTGCCTTCGGGGGAAAGCTTGATGATCCAGTACTCGTTCCGGCCGAGGTTTACTGCCCCGGCCACATCGCCATCGGTAGACCAGGCGTAACCCGTCATGATGAAGCCGTTGTCAGTGGTGTTGGCGATGGAAAAGCAATGCTCGGCTTTAGTGCCGCCAAAGGCTTTTTCCCATACAATCTCGCCTGTTTCGTCAAGTTTGAAGGCCCAAAAATCGCGCAGCCCATTCATCGCGCTGACATCGCCATCGGTTGAGCTGGTGCTGCCGGCGACCACGTAGCCACCCGAATTTGCGACGATCACAGCCCAGGCATACTCGTAGCCGGTGCCGCCGACCGTTTTTTGCCATTCGAGCTCGCCGGTGCTGGTCAACTTGAGCACCCAGGCATCGAAATAGGCCAATTCGCTGTGCCCTGTGACGTTCCCCGTGTTGTGCGAACCCACAAAGCCAGTCACCACATAGCCGCCATCTGCAGTCAGCGCGATGTCGCTGCCCAGATCGCCATTTAGCCCACCGTAGCTCTTTTGCCATTCCAGGGGGCCATCGGCAGCCAATTTCAATATCCAGAAATCTACGTTCCCGTTATTCCAGGTCACGTCCCCGTCGGTTGAGGCAGTCTCTCCTACGATGACATATCCGCCATCCGGGCATTGTTTCACCGAGCTTCCTAGGTCGTCCTTTGAGCCCCCGTAAGTTTTTTGCCATTCGATGGCGCCCGCCTCGTTCAGCTTGACCACCCAAAGGTCGGTCAGGCCCTTGTTCTCCGTCACGTCCCCGTCGAAGGAATCCGTTCTCCCGGTCATGATGTAGCCGTTGTCGGAGGTCTGTTCTACCGACAGAAAATCGTCCCATCTGGAGCCGCCCAGTGCCCTTTGCCATTGAATGTTGCCAAAGCTGTTTAGTTTTACGACCCAGCCGTCCTTATACCCACCATGGTTTCCCGAAACATCGTAGTTGTTGGACTCGGAATCCCCGACTACGATGTAGCCACCATCTGTGGTTTGTCTGATTGAGTTGGCGATATCGTTCCCTGTTCCGCCATAAATTCTTTTCCACTGTACAGCGCCTGTGCTGTTCAGCTTGATTATCCAAAAGTCGTTTCCCCCTAAGTGACCAAATACATCGCCGTTGGAGGAGGCCGATGCCCCTGCGACGATATATCCTCCGTCATCTGTTTGAATGATGCTGTAGGCTTCGTCATACAAATTGCCGCCAAAGGTTTTTTGCCATTGGATGCTGGGTTGGGCGTTTCAAAAGGGTAAAAAAAAGCAAAGGATAAAAAAAGTGATGATGTTTTTCATAATTCAAAATTTACACTATGATTCGTTTGATTTTTGTGATTGACAATGATCCATTTAATTGACTTTGAACTGTATACAAGATTGGCTTACACAAAACTTGGCTGTTTGAATTTGAGGTATAGATTTGACAGAAAAACAATTGCCGGTAGATTAGAAACATGCCTTATGGGGAAAGAATTACCTTTATTTTTTGTATGTCCCCATTATGCTCAATTTTAAGCATATAAAATCCAAAGGGAATGTATTTTAAAGGAAGTGCAATGTTTGGATCGGGAACGTCAATCTCCTCTTTCAGGACAGGCACCCCATTCAAATTAAACAACTCAAAATGCCTTGGACCTGCCTGAAACCCCCATATCTGAATGTGCCACAAAAATAGGAGAACATGACTGGGCCTTTAATTTTATCGAAAATCACAAACATGAAATACTAGGCGAAAATGAAACGCGGGACATATACCGATTCAATAAGGCATTCCTCTTATTCAGCATCGGAAAATTTAACGAATGCCTTGATTTTATCCCTGCTACGTCTCCCTTTTTGAATTATTTCCTGGCTGGAAAAATATTAGAACTTAAGGCCCTATATGAATTAAACTCAGACTTTCTATCTTATAAATTAGATGCCTATAAAATGTACTTGAGCCGCACATCGCAAAAACAGCTTCCTGCCGCCCGCCGAAAAAAGAACCTAACTTTTGTAAACTTTTTGGTTCAATTGCTCAGCTCCATTCCAGGCGACATAAAACGCGCCGAACAAATAATTGAAAGGCTTCAAGAAAAAAAGTACGCCGTCGATTGGCCCTGGCTCATGGCCAAAGCAGAAGCCCTTAAAAAGAACCGCAATTAACCCCGCTGCTTCAGCCACGCATCCAACTTCCCCGCACACACAAACTTCACTTTGGCCAAATTGCCCGGCTCATCCAGCGCCGCGCGCAGCGCCCG
Organism: uncultured Saprospiraceae bacterium; assembly: GCA_964453475.1. GTDB lineage: Bacteria > Bacteroidota > Bacteroidia > Chitinophagales > Saprospiraceae > M3007. The sequence goes on from CAYVPM010000447.1 coordinate 3,527, forward strand.
CACTGCGGGGCGGTAATCATGGCCCAGGCCCTCGAATTTGTCCACAGTGCGCAGCACACGCTCCACTTCGTAGGAAAACCTGTCGGGGTAGAGGTCATTGGGGTGTTCTTCGTCGCGGATACTCCGCCGTACCCAGTCGGCCACCGACAGTATCCCGGCATCGATGGGCTTGAGGAACATGGTCTTGTCGTCTACATCATTGGAAGCAAGGAAAGTGAAACATTCCAGCGCGCCCTTGTTTTCGAGCCAATACACGAGTGCCTGTTGCCATTCGGGGTTGGATTTGATTTTGGCCAGCGCATGCGCGCGCAGGGCAGCATCGTGGTTGGCATCGGTAAATGCGAGGATGCGCACCACATCTTTAGTCACGTCGCAGGAGTCGATTTCGGCCATGAAAGCGGCGTTGTGCCGCGCTTCATCGGCGGCATTGCTTTCTATCACACTGGCCGCCCTTTCGCTTTCGGCTGCCATCCAGATGAAAAGCCCCGTGCCCGTGCCCAGAACGCCCAGGGCGAACACCAGCACCAGCGGCCATTTGTACAACGCAAGCGGCGTTGCCTCCCGGATGCCGCTGTTGAGCAGGATAAAACCGGCAGCGAT
>CAYVPM010000448.1:0-4125 GCA_964453475.1 uncultured Saprospiraceae bacterium
GTAGTATTGACCGGTGCCGGGGAAAAAGCATTTGTTGCCGGGGCAGATATTACCGAATTTCAAGGATTAAGCCCACAGCAAGGCAAGGAACTCGCACAACGTGGACAGGATATTTTCTTTCTGATTGAGCATTTTAAAAAACCCGTCGTTGCTGCCGTGAATGGCTTTGCCCTCGGCGGCGGCTGTGAACTGGCGATGGCCTGCCACCTGCGCGTAGCGGGAGAACTCGCGCGTTTTGGGCAGCCGGAGGTCAACCTTGGCCTAACACCAGGCTACGGTGGCACCCAACGACTGATTCAATACATCGGCAAAACCAAAGCCACCGAACTGCTGATGACCGCAGACATGATCGGGGCGGACGAAGCGCTGCGGCTCGGGCTGGTGAATTATGTAGTGCCGGCCGGGGAAGAAGTGGCAAAGGCAAAAGAATTACTGGAAAAAATAGGTGCGAAAGCGCCAATCGCCATCTCAAAAATCATCAAAACGGTAAATGCATATTTTGCCGAAGAAACGGACGGCTTTTCAGCGGAAGTCAGTGCCTTTGGCGAATGTTGCGCCACTGAAGATTTTAAGGAAGGGGCTGCCGCGTTTGTCGAAAAGCGGAAGGCAGAATTTAAAGGTCGGTAAAGTCAGGATTGCCCTGTGAATCGCGTCCTTCAATAATGTCGAGCGTTAGTTGTAGAGAACGTAACAGCAATCCCGACATAAATTCATAATACTGGTCTGGATTACCCCCATAACCTTGAATATCGCTCAGGTAGCGGTTGTAAATATCTTTTTCCGCATCATCGATGAAAAATGGGGGGTAGTTGTTCGCCACCAGGATAAGATTGCTCAACAACCTCGCTGTCCTGCCGTTGCCGTCCAGGAATGGATGGATCGATAAAAAACGAAGGTGAAATTCGAAGGCAATCAAGACAGGATTAGGCGCATTTTTTTCCATGCGCTGGATTTTTTCCAGCGCGGCGTTCAACCAATTGAGCAAGTGGTGCATCGCTTCCGGCACTTCATTTGGCGGCAAAAAATCAAAGCGCTCATGCCGGGCATTAATGATGTAATTGGGTTCTTTTTTCCAATTTCCCACTGAATCCTGCAAAGCCGGGCTTTCTTCCACAATAATGGCTTTGTGCATATCCTTAATGCGTCTTTCCGAGATATTCAGCTCTCCTTTTCCAATCCGAAGGATGTCCAGCATTACAGCATCGTGCCCTTTCATCTCGGCAATGTCCTTGAACGGTTTGTTATCTACTGAAATATTCCCTATCATCACACTGCGCGTCTCTTTTCTCGTTAGCGTACCGCCCTCCATTTTATTAGAGAAATAATTGCATTCCAATCGAAAGCGATATTCAATCCGACGCAGGACATCCTGCGTTAGATTCCCATGCGACGCAATGGCACGGCGCAATGATTCTAATTCTCTTAATTTTTCAGCAATAGTGGACATAGCCTGTAGGCGTTTCATTAAAACAAGGTACCCTCCTTTCGCGGCGGCACTGCTCCAATATGCTTGTACGCCTTCTCAGTGGCAGTCCTTCCCCTGGGCGTACGCTGAATAAAACCCTCCATGATCAAAAAAGGTTCGTGAACCTCTTCAATAGTGCCCGGTTCTTCGCCTACAGCCGTCGCAACGGTAGTCAGGCCGACCGGCCCGCCCTTGAATTTATGGATGATGGAATTCAGGATGCGAATGTCCATTTCATCCAGTCCGGCCTCGTCCACATCCAACGCCGCAAGGCCATAACGGGCTATTTCCTGGTTTATAGAACCGTCGCCCTTTATTTGGGCAAAATCGCGGATACGCCGCAGCAAGGCGTTGGCGATGCGCGGTGTGCCGCGGCTGCGCCGGGCAATCTCATTGGCGCCTGATTCAGAAATAGGGATGTCCAGAATGGATGCCGAGCGGTACAGAATGCCCTCCAGCGTCGGCACATCGTAATAATCGAGGTGGCAGTTGATACCGAATCGCGCGCGCAGGGGCGCTGTGAGCAGGCCCATGCGCGTGGTGGCGCCAATGAGGGTAAAAGGATTGAGCGTGATCTGGATGCTCCGCGCGTTCGGCCCCGAATCGATCATGATGTCGATGCGGTAATCTTCCATAGCCGAATACAGGTATTCCTCGATGACCGTGTTCAGCCGGTGTATCTCGTCGATAAACAGCACGTCGCCAGGTTCCAGGTTGGTGAGCAGGCCCGCCAGATCGCCGGGTTTTTCCAGCACCGGGCCACTGGTCATTTTCAGCCCCGAGCCGAGCTCGTTGGCGACAATATGCGAGAGGGTTGTTTTCCCCAGTCCGGGCGGGCCGTGCAACAGTAAGTGATCCAGGGCCTCCCCGCGCTGTTTGGCAGCCTGAATAAAGACTGTGAGGTTGTCCACGATCTTGCGCTGGCCACTGAATTCCCCAAGCATTTTAGGGCGGAGGGCTTTCTCCACCAATACTTCTTCGCCGGAGGCGGGCTGGTTTGCGAGTGTTTTTGACAATTTACGGTGGACGGTGGACGGTGGACGGTTTACCCGCCGAAGCCTTGGCGTAGGCGGGTTGTTTGCTTTTGCTTAAAATTAGACATTCTTTGAAAATCGCCCTGCAAATTTCAAATTTTTTGTTTCAAAATCAAAATTTTTTTGGAGAAATGTGATTTAGCAGGGTTTTGGCTTTTCGGCGGAGTGAGCATTTGTCAACATTTTTCATGTTGACAAATTTGGGGCATATCCGAGCAACATCATGGACAAAGCAAGCCAAAAAGTTCATCACCCCAGCCCCGCAAAGAAAGCCGATTCCACCGAATGCCCTACCTTCGCCCCCCGCATGGAAATACTACCTACCCACAATTTTCAACCCGACGTCATAATTTGGGGCCTTCGCCTCGGCGAACCTGTGATCGCGTTTACCGGACTGCTGGTGGCCTGTGTGTGTTTTTATGCCTGGTATCAATTGGGAAAGGCCACTGAAAAAACCGATGCCCTAAAGCTTTCCCGGATATTTTTCCTGCTCACCGGCTTCTCAACCTTGATCGGCGCCATCGTCGGCCATGCCTTTTTGTATGCCCTGCCTTTTGCGTACAAACTGCCGGGCTGGATGCTGGGCATGATTGCCGTATCGGCTTTGGAGCAGGCGTCCATTGTGAAAGCCAGGGCATTGTTGGGCGGAAGATTGTCAAAAGGACTGTTCTACCTAAACATTATGGAGTTGACTTTGGCGCTGTGGTTTGTAAGCAGCACGCGCTGGTTTCCGATTGTGGAGATACACTCGGCCTTTGGTTTTTTGCTGATAATAATGCCGCTGGAAATCCTGCTTTGGGCCAAAACGCGCTCAAAAGCCAGTTTGGAAATGCTGTGGGGGATTTTATGGCTGGTGGCTGCCGTGTTGGCGCATATTTCAAAAATCTCCTTTGGGGTTTGGTGCTCCTATTTCGACATCGCGCATCTTTTCATGTGTGTGGCTATGTGGAAGTTTATGCTGGCTGCTTCCAAGCTGTCATTACCCGCCTCAAAACCCTTGGCATAAGAGGGGTTCAGGTGCCTGAAGTTTCTTACAACGACACGACGATACAATGTCTAAAAAACTAGGCATTGGGCGTTGCCGCGCGGGTGCCAAAAGTTTCTCACAACGACACAACGACACAACGACACGACGATACAATGTCTAAAAAACTAGGCATTGGGCGTTGCCGCGCAAGTACCCAAAGTTTCTCACAACGACACGACGACACAACGACACGACGATACAATGTCTAAAAAACTAGCAATTGGGCGTTGCCGCGCAAGTACCCAAAGTTTCTCACAACGACACGACGACACAACGACACGATGCTCAAAAATTCAGCAATTGAACGCTGGGTACAGGTACCTGAAGTTGCAACCGATGCCCAGAACCCTTGGACAAAAGGCGGCTGTTCAAGCCAAACAGGCGCACCCGTAGTGCCGTCGTGTCGTTGTGAGAAACAAACCCAAGAACCTTAGCCAGCCGGCGGCTACCCAAGCCAAACAAACGCACCCGTAGTGCCGTCGTGTCGTTGTGAGAAACAAAACCAAGAACCTTAGCCAGCCGGCGATTACTCAAGCCAAACAGGCGCACCCGTAGTGCCGTCGTGTCGTTGTGAGAAACAAAACCAAGAACCTTAGCCA
>CAYVPM010000449.1:0-4120 GCA_964453475.1 uncultured Saprospiraceae bacterium
GTTAACGGAGCGCGGATTTTACCTGATTGCCGCTGCAACGCTGTTGACTACACTGGCCGGCTATGTCCTGAATGATTGGTACGACCGGGAGATGGACGCCATCAACAAGCCTGAAAAATTGGTTTGGGGCAAGTATTTACCCGCCAATCTTGGCTTGTTGTTCTACGCAGTGTTGGTTACTGCCGCACATGGACTGGCTTTTTTGATTGATCAGGAATTGCGCCCGAGGAATCATTGGCCGCTGTGGGTATATCCCGGCGTTTCGTTTTTCCTGTTTTTGTATGCCTGGCAGATAAAATGCACGGCGGTCCTGGGCAACATCCTGGTATCGTTTTTGTGCGGGATCGTGCCCATCATCGTGTTATTGCCGGAAGACCGCTCCTTGTGGCTAACCTCTTTCGTGGCGCCCGACCTGATACAACAAGCAAACAGTCTGGTATGGCTTTACGCACTTTTTGCCTTTGTTTTCAATTTTTTGCGGGAACAGATCAAAGACCTGGAGGATTTCCAGGGGGATTCTGCTTGCGGCTGTGCTACACTTCCCGTAATTAAAGGACCGCGATTTGCGAGAAAGCCTGCGGCGTTCAGCAGCCTGATTGCCTGTGGCTTAATCACCATGCTGTTGATGTTCTGGCATGGTACCGAAGCGCCTGAGTGGCAGGTTTGGGCGGGCGTGGTGCTGTTGTGGTTGCCCACAGCCCTTACCACGGTGCTTTTGTTGCGGGCAAAAAAAGTGCGCGATTTCAGGATTGCCAGCTTACTGGTGAAACTCGCTATGTTTGCCGGAATATTTTTGCTTTTGCGTTCCTGGCCAGAAGACCCTGCTGAGATTATTGACCAGGCCCGGGCTTTTGCCGAAAAGACATTCTGACATTATGCTTCAACTTGACCGCCCCTTGATCCTTGCCTCGAAAAGCCCAAGGCGCAGCCAGTTGCTGCGCGAAGCCGGCTTCGATTTCAGGGTACAGGCTTTTGATACGGACGAATCTTTTCCGGCCGATATGCCGCCGGAATCCGTAGCGCCCTGGCTGGCGCAAAAAAAGGCACAGGCTGCCAGGCAACTCATTCAGGGCCAGGAGATTGTGCTGGCAGCGGACTCGGTGGTGATCCTGAACGGGGAAATTTTCAACAAACCTGCCGATTATGCGGAGGCGTTCCACATGATACGCACGCTTTCGGGCAAGCAGCACACAGTGGTGACAGGCGTTTGTTTGTTGAGCAAAGAAAAAGAGGTGGTGCTGGCCGGACACACCAAAGTCTGGTTTGCCGAACTAAGCGACGCCGAAATCGACTATTACATCCAGACATGCGCACCTTTCGACAAAGCTGGCGCTTACGGCGCCCAGGATTGGATCGGGCACTGCAAAATAAGCAGGATCGAAGGCACCTTTCAAAATGTGATGGGCTTGCCCGTAGATCTGGTGTATGCCGCACTCGCGGAATTTTAACATGAGAATCATTTTCAGCGTTACAAACGACTTGAGTTACGACCAGCGGATGCAGCGGATCTGCGCTTCGCTGGCGGCTGATGGGCACGACATATTGCTGGTAGGGCGGGCACTCCCCCACTCTATTGCATTGACTGACACACTTTTCCATCAAAAAAGGTTGCGCTGTTTTTTCAGGAAAGGCTTTCTTTTTTACGGGGAATACAACATTCGGCTCTTCTTTTTTCTCCTGTTTTTCAAAGGGTACGATGCGGTTTGCTCTATTGATTTGGATACGCTGCCCGCCGGATTTTTAGCCTCCTTGCTGCGCCGAAAAATACGGGTGTTTGATGCACACGAGTATTTCAGCGAGGTGCCGGAGGTGGTGGACAGGCGGTTCGTGAAGTTTTTTTGGGAAATGCTTGCCGGCTGGATATTACCGCATTACCGCTTTGCATACACCGTTGGACCGGGCCTGGCGGGCATTTTTGAAAAGAAGTATGGGGTTGCATTTGCAGTGGTTCGAAATGTAGCGCGCGGCGATCAGGGGAGCCAAGAGGGGGCGCACCTGGATTTTTCCAGTTTGGACCTGCGACAACGAGTTGTCCTTTACCAGGGCGCCCTCAATGAAGGCCGTGGCCTGGAAGCTGCCATTCAAGCCATGCAACACCTGGACGATGTTGTTTTTGTGATTGCGGGCGAAGGCGACCGCTCTGCGCAGTTGCGCGCGCTTTGTGCGGAATTGAAGCTCGAAAACAAGGTTCAATTTCTGGGCTATGTGGCGCCAAACGACCTAAAGGTATTGACGGCGCGTGCCTGGCTCAGCCTCAACTTGCTGGAAAACAGGGGTTTGTCCTACTATTATTCGCTGGCAAACAAATTTTTTGATTCCGTCCAGGCTTCTGTACCAGTGCTGACGATGGATTTCCCGGAATATAATGCCTTGAACCAGGAGTTTGAAGTAGCAGTTTTGCTGGAGGAACTCAGCCCCGAAATTGTCGCACAAGCGATTTCCAACTTATTGAACGACAATGTATTGTACGAAAAGCTGCGACAAAATTGCACACAGGCGCGGCAAGTTTGGAACTGGGAAAACGAATCGAAAAAACTCCTCCGGTTTTGGGCTCAGGTGGAAGCATCTTAAGCCAGCATCCGAAGCAGCCAATCCTTTTCAGCCACCAGGGCAATTTCGTTTATTTCTGCGCGCAGGGCCGCTGAAGCGGCTTTTTCATGTTTTGGCGTGGCTTCCACCCGCCGCAGCAGCCGAATGAAATTCTGGTATGCCGTCCGCTGCTGTTCTGAAACCTGTTTTTTTCTCCGCAAATAGGCGCCCAGGCTGGCCAACAGGCTGTTCAAGGCTATGGAAGCATCTGTTTCAAAATACATTTTGGCCAGCATAGCTTTTGCAGTCAGGTTGTGCAGCACATCGTCAAAATCCATTTCCAATAACAAGGGCATGGCCTGGTCGTAATCGCCGCGTTCGCAGTAGAACCGGGCCAAATTGAAGGCGAAGGCGCCCTGTCGCTGCTGCTCTGGCAAGGTTTCCCGATAATTGTGCAGGAATTCGTACACCCAGGAGAATTCTTTCAGCCGAAGCCCAGCCAGGGCGATATTGGTATAGGTGAAACGCGAAATCTGGCCATGATCCAGAAAAACCCCGGAGCCAAGCCCGGTTTTGTACAGATCGAACACTTCCCGCAAGTAAAGCTCTTCCCGTAAATTGATGCGATGGATGCAAAAATTTATGGCCAGCAGGTACACGTCGCGCAGTTCCTGGATCGGGAACCTGTCAGCAGCTTGCATCAATTGGCTTTTCAAGGCAAAAAAATGGGCGTCTTCGTTCGGTTCCGAAAGGGCCAGGTAGCCATAGTAATACACGGCTACAGCCGGGTGCTTCAACACAAGCGGTCGTGCGCGCACGTAATCCAGCACCATGGGCAACATGCCCATATCCAGTTCGGTGCGCAACACCCGCTGTCGACTGAGCAGCCCGCAAGCGTTTTTGAGTTTTTCAGTCACAAAAGACAAATCATGCAAATCAGACAGCGGCTGCAATTCTGCGGCTGTATTGCGTCCGATTTGCATGGAATGTTGGTATTCTTCCAGCGCGAGGCGGTACAAAAATCGGTAATGGGCCGCGTGCCGAAGCGGCTGCCGATCGGTAGACAAGCGTACTTTTTCGAGCTTTTCACGGAAATACCGGTCAAGCCCGCGTTTTCTACAGGACTGGAGTAAAAACTGCTGTTGGGCCGCTTCGTCCTCCCGCCACTCCTCCCACGCAAAGTAATCCTCTACATTGCGCAGCAGATAATTGCTGGTGTGGTGAATTTTGGCGTTGTCGGCAGGGGCGTTTTCAAATAAAACATCATTTAAAAAATCCGAGGATTTAAAATTTTTGATATTAGTAAATTCTTTGCGCAATACTTCAAAAAGTTGCCGAACAGCGGCATTTTGATTATAAATAGGGCTATTTATAAATTTATTTAGCCAGTGCCAGTCTTTTTTTGAGGCTGATTCCAGTAAGGATAAGATTTTCATGGCCTAAAAATACAAATTAAAATTCCGAGAACAAGGCTTTTTTGTACCCCATTTTATCCAATAAATATGCTGATGTTTGAGTCATCTATTAAAAACCACTGCAACGCACTACATTATGTACATGCTATTTTCAAGTTTTCTACGCTATTTGATTT